>JAOUGG010000365.1 GCA_029857855.1 Acidimicrobiia bacterium
CAGCAGGTTGACCGCGAGCGTGCCGACCGGAAACTCGTTGTTGAGCAGCAGGCCGGTCAGATAGCGCACAACGGTGCCGACACCGGCGGCCGCCAGCATCGCCACTATCACCACGACTGCCGTCATCGGCTGATCAGCCCGAGCCGGTAGCCGAGACCGGCGGCCACGAGAGCGCCGAAGGCGGTTCCGATGCCGTTGGTCGCGGCGTCGAGGACCCTGCCCCCGTCGAGCAGTTCGGCCACGTCGACGGCAAAGTGCGAAAAGGTCGTGAGACCGCCGGTGAAACCGGCCCCCATGGCCAGGAACTGGTTCTGTTTCATCAGATCCCGCTGGGCCAGCAACACCCCGAGCAGGAGTGAACCGAGGACGTTTGTGGCGAAGAGCGCCAGATACACGCCGGGCGTGGTGGTACCGGGCAACGGCTCCTGGCCGCCGGTGGCGATTTCGAGCACGCCCCACCGGGCGAGCGACCCGGCGGCGCCGCCCAGGGCCACGGCGAAGAGGGTGGGGAGGGGCAACATCGCCGCCCAGTGTGACATGTGAACCCCCCCAATACCACGACACCTTGGGTGGGATATCCCATTCAAATCGCAACGACCGATAACCTTGGGAGGTGGCAGCATCAGCAATGACCGTTGAGTTCGAAGCGACCCGTGATGGCGAGACCCAACTGGTCCGCCGGTGGGCGGTTACCGACCCGAGAGCCGCTTTGCTGCTTGTGCACGGAATCGGCGAGCATTCGGGCCGGTATCTGCACGTCGGCGAGTTCCTGGCCTCGGCCGGGATCGACGTGGTGGCCTACGACAACCGGGGATTCGGCCAGAGCGGTGGTCGCCGGGCCCACATCGACGACTTCGAGACCTTCCTCAACGACGTCGAGGATCACCTCGCCCTGCGGCGGGAACTCGGCGTGCCCGTCGTCCTCATGGGCCACTCCCTCGGAGGTTTGATGGCCACGACGTATCTCGTCTCGAATCGACCTCAGCCCGACTTCGCCGTGCTCAGCTCCCCGGCGCTGGCCGCCGAAGTGCCCCGCTGGCAGCGTGTGGCCGCTCCGATTCTCGGCCGGGTCGTGCCCTCGCTGTTCATCAAGGGAACGCAGATGAGTGGGCTGCTGTCGCGCGACGAGGAGGTCGAGAAGGCCTACCACGAGGATCCGCTGGTCATCCTCGGGGCGACTGCCGGGCTTGGCAAGGCGATCTTCGAGACGATGGAGCAGACGTCGGGTCGGATCGCCCAGATCCGCGTCCCCACCTATGTTCTGCACGGGGAGGACGACACCCTGGTTCCGCAAAGGGCATCACTGCCGCTGCGTGATCTTCCGACCGTCACCTACCGCAGCTGGCCGGGCCTCCGTCACGAGTGCTTGAACGAACCGGAGCGGTTCGAGGTGCTGGGCGAGATCCGAGACTGGCTCGACGCACAGCTCGCGGCATTCGCCTAACCCGGATTTCCGGTAACTCGGCGTTGGCCCTGGTCGCAGCGCTGGCGGCGGGGCGGTTTGCGCAAGCTGATGAACCTGGGTTCCCGCCGCACGCTCTCCCCGAACTTACTTTGTGCCGCCGACGACCCAGCAACCCCAACTTTGGGAGGTCTACGACCCTCCGGACGGGTCGTAGCAGTCACAAAGTTCTGCATGGGTGAGCCGGATCCAGCGGCAGTGGACAGCTGTACCGGAAATCGGGGCTGAACAGGGCTAAACAGGGTGCTGAAATTCGGCTGAGGTACTCGCGTTCGTCGCGTGGATCGAAAAGAATGGGTGCATGCGTGGAAGCACCGATCCGCAGTTGGCGATGTTGACAACGGTCAGCACCGAGGACCTGATCCCGGCCGATCACCCGATCCGCAAGATCCGTGTCGTGGTCGACGCCGTGTTGGCCGAGCTGGACCCGGTGTTCGATGAGATGTACGCGACGAGCGGTCGGCGCAGCGTGCCACCGGAAGTGCTGTTGAAGGCGACGGTGTTGATGGCGATGTACTCGATCCGTTCCGAACGTGCCTTCTGCGAGCGGCTCAACTACGACCTGCTGTTCAAGTGGTTCTTGGACATGCGTATCGACCAGCCAGCGTTCGACGCGACCACGTTCACCAGGAACCGCAAGCGCCTCTTGGACCACGATGTCGCCGACGAGTTCTTCGCGGCGGTGGTCCGCCAGGCCAATCTGCGCCGCTATGTCTCGTCGGATCACTTCTCCGTCGACGGGACGTTGTTGAACGCGTGGGCGTCGCACAAGTCGTTCAAGCCCAAAGACGGTCCGCCATCGGACCCGCCGGCGGGCCGCAACGTCGAAGTCCAGTGGCACGGCGAGAAGCGGTCGAACGACACCCACGCCTCGACCACCGTTCCCGAGGCTCGGCTGTATCGCAAGTCGAACAACACCGCGGCGACGCTGTGCTACGCCGGGCACCTGCTGATCGAGCATCGCTCGGCGTTGATCGTCGACGCCGAGCTCACCACCGCTGACGGATACGCCGAACGAGCCACGGCGCTTGAGATGCTCGACCGGCTCCCCAAGACGAAACGGCGACGCACCGTCGCCGGCGACAAGAACTACGACACCAAAGACTTCGTCGCGAAGACCCGTCAGCTCGGGTTCACCCCACACGTCGCGCAGAACGTCAGCGGCAACCGTCGCTCAGCGATCGACGGGCGCACCACCCGCCACCTCGGCCACACCGTGTCACAGCGAATCCGCAAACGGGTCGAGGAACCCTTCGGCTGGATCAAGACCATCGGCGGAGGACGCAAGCTCCGCTACATCGGCCGACAACGCAACCGAGCCTGGTTCAAGATGAACGCCGCCATCTACAACGTGATCCGCATCGTCGCCCTTGACGCCCAACCAGCCTGATCGACCCGGCCAGGGCGGCTCTGGCGCCTCGACCGGAGCCGGTCGAGACCCCAACACCGGTCCGACAGAACCCGACCGTCAGCAACGATCGGCATTCCCGTACCGCGACCAGCCCTCAACCGGCGATTTTCCGCAGCCTGCTAACTAAAGGCCATGCCACCATCGACGGTGACCGCTTAGCCACCTCCTGGCCGCCTACGGGCATGACGGGACAGAACTTGGCGTCGTCGCTGAAGTCGGCAACAACACATTGGTGGTGAACGACCACGGTCGCTGTCTTGTTCTCGAACGCGACGCCATTGCCATTGCCATTGTCTCCCGAGACTTTCTGCTCATGGGTGCGACCGGAGCGCAGGTGCGCGACCACCTCGAGGCCCGTGCAGGCTAGCGCTTACCCGTGCGATCTCCAAACCACTGAGTGCCAGGGGAGGTAGGCGGAGTGTCGAAGGAGCGAATACGGGGTCTGATACTCGTCGGCGTACTCGTCGCGCTGCTCGCCGTCGCCGTTGCCTGCGGCGATGACGACGATGATGGTGACGGTGCGGAGACAAACGGTGAAGTCACCCTCCAGGAGTGGTCGGTAAACCCGGACCGGGCGAGTGGTCCGGCGGGCTGGTTCGAGTTTGTCGTGGAGAACATCGGACCGGACGACGAGCACGAATTCAAGGAGAGGGCCACGGTGGACGCCTCGAACGGCCCATGGCAGTATCGAACCATGCCCATCCTCCCACGCCGGTATATCAGAGGGGCAAAGCGCGAGATGCAGGTCCCGACTAACGCGCCACGCCCCAGGCAGCAATCGCTTCCCTGGTCGGTGACGCTTCACCTTGCACCCGGCGCTATCTTCACGCTCGCGCTTGTCCTGGGCACAGCGGCCGGCATCGAACCAGCCCTGGCCCTCTTCGCGGGGATCGGCGTGGTTCTTGTCCCTCTGGAGCTGGGTTACCTGTCGTTCCAGTCACACCGGACGACCGGGTCGTGGTCTCCGCTTGGAGTGGTGGACTACCGGGACCGATTGCCGACGCGGAAGCTTTCGCTCCTTGCTGGAGGGCTCGCAGCCTGGTTCCTGGTTGTGCTGGTCCTCTCCATTGCCTTTTTGGACCAATGGCTGGCCGACAACGTCTTCGGCTGGATGCCCGAGTCGCTGCTTGAGTTCGCCCGCGTGGAGAACGATGAAGAGGGTGCCGGGACGCTGGCAGTCGTTGCGATCGCGCTGATTGCACTCGCTTTCAATGGCATCGCCGGACCAATCACTGAAGAGCTCTATTTCCGCGGCTACCTGCTCCCGGGAATCGAACGCTACGGCCGGGCCGCTCCCGTCCTCAACACCGTCCTCTTCGCGGTCTATCACTTCTTTTCGCCATGGCGCTACCCGGCGATCATCATCGGTTTCCTCCCCATCACCTGGGCGGCGTGGCGAAGGCGGAGCATCTATGTGTCCATGGTGGCCCACATG
>JAOUGG010000366.1 GCA_029857855.1 Acidimicrobiia bacterium
AGATCCTCACCACCTGTGCCCGAGACCATTTCACCTGGGCCAACGAGTTCCCGCCCGGCTCCAGTCGAACCGACGACGGCATCGTCGTGCGACGCTTTCGCACCGTGATGGACGACTCCCCGGCCGATCGTGATCGCATCGGCAATCGCATCCTGGCCGGCGACACCATCACCATCCAGGACCAGCAGCGCTGGGTCAACGCCAGCCTGCGGTGTCCGGACCTTTGGCATCACGTCTTCGATCACGGCCACCGTTACCGGGCGCTCATCTTCGCCCCCTACATGTTCTGGACCACGTATGCCGTGTCGCAGGTCCACAGCCGCCACTCCGTGATCATGCCGTGCCTCCACGACGAGCCGCCCGCCCATCTCGAGATCTACCGGTCGATGTTGGAGGGTGCCGGTGCGCTGTGGTTCCTGACCGAACCGGAGCGGGAGCTGGCGCTGCGGCTGTGCAACCCGCCCGGCCGCCAAGAGGTCGTCGGAGCGCCGGTCCCCGTTCCGGCCGCCTACGACGCCGACGGTTTTCGAGCCCGCTTCGGCCTCACGGAGCCGTTCGTCTACTACGCCGGGCGCCGGGAATGGGGAAAGGGGTGGCAGGACCTGCTCGCCGCGTTCGCCGAGTTCACGCTCGACCGCACCGCGCTCGGGTCCGGCCTCAAACTCGTGACGTCGGGCGTCGGTGAGGTTCAACCGCCCGTGGGTTGTGAGCAGGCGGTCGTCGACCTCGGCCTGCTTTCGGACCACGATCGTGACGGGGCCATGGCCGCCGCCGCGGCCTACGTGCAGCCGTCGGCGCTCGAGTCGTTCTCGCTCACGGTTCTCGAGGCGATGGCGGCCGGGACACCGGTGGTGGCCAACGGTGCCGGCGCGGTGGTGAGAAACCACCTGGAGCGGTCGGGCGCCGGGCTGGTGTACCACGGCCCGGCCGAACTCGTCGAGTGCCTGAACTTCATCGCCGACCGACCGGACGCGGCGCAGGCCCTGGCCGTCGACGGGCGGCGCTACGTCGTCGACAACTACGAGCCGGCGCTCGTGTTCGACCGGATGGTCGACACGCTCGACCGGTGGTTTCCCGGCGAACGGGCCGCCGAGTCGGCCGTTGCCGGGGCGGGAGTCGTCTGATGTCGATACTGCTGGTCACGCCCTTCGCCCCCTACCGCGACGGCATCGCGACCTACGCGGCCCAGGAACTGCGCCGCCTGCGGAACGACGGGCACGACGTGGAGGTGCTGTCGCCGGTGCCGTCCGCGGCCCACCATCATCTTCCTCTCGGTGGCGTCCGGGGGGCGGCCATGCTGGTGAAGCGGGCCACCCGATACGAACGAGTGATCGTCCAATTCGGTCCGGAGCTGCTGTTCGGACGATGCCGGGCGGCCACCGAACGGGTGGCGGTGTGGACGTCGCTGGCCGCCATGGCCCGGGCCACCCGGCTCGACCTGCGCCTCCACGAAGTCGAGTACGGACCGCTCGATCAGAACCCGGCCGAACGGCGGGCCGCCCGCCTGGCGCTGCGGTGGGCCGATCGGGTCACCGTGCACACCGAACCCGAACGGGTACGGCTGTCCGAACTGCTTGGCCCCGTGACCGATCGGGTCGAGATCATCGACCACGGCGTCAACTTCGTGCCGGCGGTCACCTGCACCGCAGCTGAGGCCAAGGCCGAGCTCGGCCTTCCGGCCGACGAGTTCGTCTTCCTGTCGATCGGCTTTCTGCAACACCACAAGGGGTTCGACCGGGCCGTGGAGGCGTTCACCCTGGCCGACCTGCCCCGGTCCTCCCTCCACATCGTCGGCTCGGGTCGGGTGGACCATCCCGACATCGGACGCTACGTGGCGTCGTTGGAGCGGATTTGTGCGCGAACGTCGGGGGTCGAGCTGCACAACCGGTATGTCTCCGACGACCAGTTCGACTTGTGGTTGACGGCGGCCGATGCGGTCGTTCTCCCGTACCGGGAGATCTGGTCGTCCGGTGTCGTGGAGCGGGCCCGTCTGTTCGACAAGCCGGTCATCGCATCCGACCTGCAACAGCTGCGCCATCAGCTGAGCCTGGGTGGGGGAGGAGCCTGGTTCACGGCGGCCGACGTCGGTGAATTTGCGGTCGCCATGGAAAAGGTGTGGTCGAGCGCAGGATACGGACACGGCGACGAGCGGGGTTCGGCCGCCTCGTCGGGCTCGGCCCCGGCCGGAGCCGAGGCCGATCGGACCGAAAGACGGCGGTCCATGCGCCCGCTGTGGGACGTCGATGACGAGGCACCCGATCGCGGAGCCATCCAGGCGCAGATCGTGGCCCGGGCACGGGCGACCCTCGACGGCAACGGTGACGCCGAAGTTCCGGTCGCCCGGCCCGGTCTCGATTCGCCATGCGATGGGGAGCGTCCGTCGGACGGTCTCCGGGCGCTGGGTCCTCTGGTGATCCCCGAGCCCGTTTCGGCCCGTCCCGGGGTCACGCCCGTGAAGCAGACGGTGAGGCGGCTGACAGGGTGGCAGCTCGACCCGATGAACCAGCGGCTGGCCGCCTTGCACCAGGCCACGGTCGACGCCGTCATCGAGATGGAGGCCCGACTGGAACGACTTTCGGAGGCGCTCGATGATCCGACCCGATGACGGGCCTGAGGACGGGCCTGATGACGGGCCTGATGGCGTGCCTGATGGCGTGCCTGATGGCGTGCCTGATGGCGTGCCCGACGGCCTGTCTGATGACGGCGATCCAGAGGCCGAGCTGCGTCGCCGCGTCGCCGAACTCGAGGAACGGCATCTCAATGACGTCGATGCCCTGATCGGAGCGGACGCGGCCGCGGCCCACGCCCGTCGGGACATCCATGAGGTCTTCCACCGACTGCATGTGCGGGAGGAGGAACTGAAGGAACTGAAGGAACTGCTCGGCTTCGAGCTGGAAACGCCCATCGAGGAGATCACTCCGACACTGAGCGGCGGTCGCCGGTCGGCGGGACGCCCCGCCAGGCGGCGATCGGTCCGATCCAAGCCTCGGCGATGATCCTATGCTGACGATCCGGTCCTGGACCGACGGGCCGCCGGGCATCGGGAGCCTCACCCGGGGTTTCACCCGGAGGCTCCGGCGGGTCGGACGGCAGGCGTTGGTTCCCGATACCTCGATCACCCGAGTGCACGTCGTGGTGTTTCCGACCGATCCGATACAAGAGGGCTTTGGACCGTCCGAGGTGACCGTGGCCTCGATCGAACGGGCCGGCCGCCCGCTCATGTCGGTCGACGTATCCGTCCATCCACCGCCGGTGCACCTGTTGACGATCGATCCCGGCGTGTTGTGGCTGTTCGTGCTCGACGGAGCCGCACTCGAACCGCATGCGTTGTCGACTCTCGTCGAGATCTTCGACGCGAACCCGGGTCTCGACATGGCCTACGGTGACGCCGCGGCCATCTTCGTCGACACGGCCACCGACCCCCAGGTCGACGTTGCGTCGGCGGGTCCCTGGCTGCTGCCCGGCTTCTCGCCGGACCGGCTGGCCGAGCAGTTCTATCTCGGCCATCTCGTCGCCTTCCGGCCCCACCGTCACGTGGCGGTCGCCGGCGGCGACGAGCCCGGGCCGGGCCCGTGGGGCGACGTCGACGGCCCGTGGTCCGCGGCTGCCTTGGCCCGCACTGTCGCTCATGTGCCGCAGCCCCTTCACCGGCCGGCCCCGGCGATCGGTTTCTGGGAGCCCGAGCGGTCGGGTACGTCCGAATGGCGCCCGCAGTCGGAACTGTCCGCCGCCGACCTCCCGCTGGTGAGCGTCGTCATCCCCACAAACGGCTCGACCCGTGACCTCGATCGGGGCCCGGTCCGGCTCGTCGACCAGGCGGTGCGTTCGGTGCTGTCGTCCCACTACCCCCACATCGAGATCGTCGTTGTCCTCACCCCGGGGTCCCCCCATGATCTGGCACCATGCCTGCAGGAGCTCGTCGGCGCCCGGAATGACGCCGGGCGGACCATCACGTTGGTGACCGACGATCGGCCGTTCAACTTCTCCAACGCCTGTAACCGCGGCGCCGTGCGGTCGACGGGCGAGGTGCTCGTCTTCCTGAACGACGACACCGAGGTGATCGCACCGGACTGGCTGGTGCACCTGGTCCGCCACGCACGGAACCCCGAGATCGGGCCGGTGGGGGCCCGGCTGCGCTATGAGGACGGGCGGGTCCAGCACAGCGGGATCTGGAGCCGGGGCGGGCATCCGACGCATCGCTACGAAGGCTGGCCGGGCGACGCGGAGGGCTACCTGGGCGCACTTCGGGTCACGCAGAACTGCCTGGCTGTGACCGGCGCCTGCCTCGCGGTCGAGCGCACGAAGT
>JAOUGG010000367.1 GCA_029857855.1 Acidimicrobiia bacterium
GTGGTGAAGACGGATGCGTCGGGATCCGGAGGAGCCTCGGCGTCGGCCCGGTTCCAGCTGTTCAGCCGGAGGTCGGTTGATGTCGCGTGATCGACCGAGAGGCCGTCGTCCCGATCGTCGGCCAGGATCTCGATGTCGATCTCGTCGAACGTGCCGTCGCCCGGTTCGGTGTAGGTGAAGAGAAAGCCCGCGTAGCCGGGCAGGGCCGCCCCGCGCACACGGACCTCGATCGCTCCGTAGGGCTCCACCGGGCCCCAATGCAGCGACTGAAAGCCGCCGTCGTCGTTGACCGCCGTCGCCGGAACGGTCAACGAGGCGAGCCCGTCGCCCAAGGCCACGTGATCCCACCGCACACCGGGGTTCTCCTCGGATCGCAGCCTCCACATGCCCGGCGCACCGCTTCGAGCGGGGGTGCCCGGTATGTCGAACTCCTCGACGTATCGACACCCGCCCCGGAGGGACTCAACGGCTGCCGCCGTCCCGAGCGCCGCCGCGCCGACGATGACGGTCGCCGTCGCGAGCGAAACCGCCGAGGTCGGTCGCGATCGCTTCCACATGGGCGACTCGTCGGCGTCGGCGCCGTCATTGTTAGCCCGGTGATCGGGAGCAGGGATGATACCAACGGCCCATTGCCGCTCGGCCGGAAGCGCCCTACCTTGGCTACTGCGGGTAGTTGGAAGCCCAACATATCGACTTCCCTGGCGGGTGGAGTTGATTGAGTTCGAGGCTTCCTGTACGGGCCGGAGGCGACCGATGACGGTCGCCTCCGGTTCGTTTCGACCCGACAAGCGTCAGCCGACCTCGGCCCGTACCGCCGGCATGACGACCTCCTGGTAGGCCTCCAGCGCCTCGCTGTCGAAGGGGAGTCGTAGCGCGATGTTGACCATGTCCGCGCCTGCCTCGATGTAGGAGAGGATCTGTTCGACCGCCCGCTCCGGTGTGCCGAGCAGCGCGCCGCCCATCACCCGATCGGCCATTGCCCCCCATGATTGGTAGACGGACTCCTCGGCCGCCTTGGCCCGCTCGTCATCGGCTCCCATGGCGAAGAGCAGATTGATCGAGCGCTCGAGCTCCTTGGGATCGCGGCCGATCTCGCCACAGAGGTTGTCGAGATGCCGATTGAGATCGGCGAAGTTCTCGGCCGACGTATAGGCCGCATTCCAGCCGTCGGCCCAGCGGGCGACCATCGGCAGGGTGCGGTTGCGGCCGACACCGCCGATCCAGATCGGCATCGAACTGTAGACGGGGGGAGGCAGACACGACGCGTCCGACACCCGGTAGTGTTTCCCCTGGAATGAGAAGCGCGCCGGTCCGTCGACACCCTCGTCACCATCCTGTCGATCGCCCTCCGCGCTCCCGCCGTTGATGAGCCCGACGATCAGCTCGGCGGCCTCCTCGAGCATGTCGAGGCGCACGCCGTCGCGAGGAAAGTCGTAGCCGTAGGCTTCGGCCTCCCATTTGTGCCAGCCCGCGCCCAACCCGAGTTCGAACCGGCCGCCCGAGAGATGATCGATGGTGATCGCCGCTTTGGCCAACAGGCCCGGGTTGCGGTAGCCGACGTAGAACACGAGGCATCCGAGGCGGGCGTTGGAGGTCTCGCAGGCGAGCGCGGCCAGCGTGGCCACCGCCTCGAAGTGATCATGCACACCGCCCTCGTTCGGCGCCTCGTAGATGTGATCCCAGGCCGAGATCCAGTCGAAGCCGTTGTCGTCGAGCCAACGCCAAAGCGCCCGCATCTCATCCATCGAATACGCCTGCTGGCCGACGTGGGCCCCGAGAGAAACAGTCACGCCCAGAACGTAGCCCATTCCGATTGGTGAACGGCAACCTCACCGAAACGGAAAGCGGGCGCTGGAAGTCGGGCCGTGGATAGGGTGCAGGGAATGATGAAGCCCTCGGTTCGCAGTGACGTTGCGCCCTTCTACGTGATGGAGGTCATGCGGGCGGCCGAGCAGCGGGAGCAGGCGGGACACGAGGTGCTGCATCTCGAGGTTGGTCAGCCGTCGACCGGTGCGCCGGCGGGCGCGGTGGCCGCCGTCGCCGCGGCGATGCAGGCCGACAATCTCGGTTACACCGGCGCGGCCGGCATGCCCCGGCTACGCGAGCGCATCGCCCACTGGTATCAGGAACGCCACGACGTCGACGTTTCGGCCGAACGAGTCGTCGTGACCACCGGTGCGTCGGGTAGTTGCGTGCTCACCTTTCTCGCGGCGTTCGACGCGGGCCGGCGGGTCGGCGTGCTGGAGCCGGGATACCCCTGCTATCGAAACGATCTGCAGGCGTTGGGCGCCGAAGTGGTGACCATCCCGGTCGGACACGACACGGACTTCCGGCCGACCATCGCGCAACTCGATGCCGCGCTTCCGCTCGACGGCCTGGTCATCGCCTCACCCAGCAACCCCACCGGCACGGTGCTGCCGCCGGCCGAACTCCAGACGGTAGTGGAATGGGCGGCCTGCCACGCCGTCACCCTCATCGTCGACGAGATCTACCACAATGTCACCTACGACGTCGAGTGCACATCCGCGCTTCAGCACGGCGAGAACCTGATCGTGTTCAACAGCTTCTCCAAGTACTTCTCCATGACCGGCTGGCGGCTGGGATGGGTGGTCGCCCCACCGGTCATGGCGGCCACCATCGAGCGACTGTCCCAGAGCTTGACGATCGCGCCGCCCACGGTGAGCCAGGTCGCCGGGCTTGCCGCCTTCGACTGCCTCGACGAGCTCAACGCGAACGTCGAGCGTTACCGCCGGAACCGGACGATCATGCTCGACGGCCTGGCCCGGGCAGGGTTGACCCGCAACGCCCCCGCCGACGGCGCGTTCTACGTGTGGGCCGACGTTTCGTCGCTGGTGCCGCTCGTCGGGTCGTCGTCCCAGGACCTGGCCCGGGTCTGGCTCGACGAACTCGGCGTCGCCGCCACGCCCGGTATCGACTTCGATCGGCGACGGGGCCACGACTTCATCCGCTTCTCCTACGCGTCGTCGACCGAGGCCGTTGCCGAGTCGATGAAACGCATCGAGGCCTGGGTCGGTCGGATGGGGTCCTGACGGGATGGTCCCGCCTGGTCCTCCTTCGAACAAGGTGCCATCCACCGCAAGTCTGCTCCGGCGCGGTCTGACCGGCCTCTGCCCGGCGTGCGGGGCCGGTGGGCAGCACAGGTGGTTGGTTCGGATCCGGCCGACCTGCAAACGCTGCGGACTCCGGTTCGAACGGATCGAAGGACATTTCATCGGGGCGGTCGGCATGAACACCATCATGAGCCTCGGAACGCTTCTGATCACTCTGGTGGTTAGCCTCGTGGTGACCTTCCCCGAGTTCCCCGTGGTGAAACTTGTGGTGATCAACGTGGCGGTGGCGACCCTGGCCCCGATCCTCTTCTTCCCCCTCAGCCGGATGCTGTGGACCGCCATCGACATCGCCATGCGTCCCCTGGAGCCCGACGAGGTCGACTGGACCGTGGTCTACGAGCACGCTCGAGGCCAAGGTCCCATCATCGACCCGCCCGCCGATTCCGGCGAATGAGACCCCGGCCCGTAGCGGCGTCATCATGAGAGACGAGCCCACTTCATGAACCATTACGACCTCATCATCATCGGCAGCGGCTCGGGTAATGCGATCCCGCCCGAACTCGCCGACGAGTGGCGGATCGCCATCATCGAGCGGGGAACCTTCGGTGGCACCTGCCTGAACGTCGGGTGCATACCGTCCAAGATGTTCGTCCTGCCCGCCGACCGCGCCGAATACGCCAAGCACTCGCCTCGACTGGGCGTCAACACCCAGTTCCACGGCGTCGACTGGCCCGCCATCCGCGATCGGGTCTTCGGTCGTATCGACCCCATCACAGAAGGGGGACGGAAGTACCGGCGCGACGGTCACCCCAACATCACCCTGATCGAGGGGACCGCTCGGTTCACCGGCGAGCGTACGGTCAGGGTCGACGGTCGGACGTTGACGGCCGATCGTATTCTGGTGGCGACCGGCGGCCGGCCGTCGATCCCACCGATCGCCGGGCTGTCCGAGGTGCCGTATCACACGTCCGACACCATCATGCGCCTCGACGAACTGCCGCCCCGCCTCGGCATCATCGGTGGCGGGTTCATCGCCGTCGAGTTGGGTCATGTCTTCTCGGCCTACGGCTCGAAGGTCACCCTGTTCAACCGCTCCGACCGGCTGCTGCGTTCCCACGATCAGGACGTGAGCGACCGGTTCACCGAACTGTTCGCCGATCGGGTCGACCTCCGGCTCGGCGAGTTGCCACATCTGGTTCGGACGAACGGGTCGGAGATCGAAC
>JAOUGG010000368.1 GCA_029857855.1 Acidimicrobiia bacterium
GTGACCCTGGGAACGACGGGAATCGTCGAAGCGGGGCGGGAGATGCTGGCGAGCGCCCGGGCAGTGGCCGACGCAGTGCATCGATTCCCCGACAACCCACTGGTCACCCTCCTACACGCCGAGCTGCACGACGTGGGCAACCATGGCCGTGAACCCGCCATCGCAGCAACGTTCAAGACCTCCGATCCGATGGTCGCCATGGCCGCCTTTGTCGAGCAACTCGACCTGGCGCTCAACGTTCTCGACGCCAAGGTGAGCCCGGCCGACGCCGACGGCTACAAGCGGTGGATCCTCGCCTGTGCCGAAGCCTCGGCCGAGGCGGCGAAGGAGGGTGGCCTGTTCGGCATCGGAGGGCAACGAGTCAGCGACAAGGAGGCCGTCTACCTCACCCACCTCCGGAATCGACTTGATCTCACCTCGTGAGAACCTTTGGCCTGGCCGACGCGCACCTACGAAATGGCAGCGGCTCCCGGACTGGTCGAACGCCTCAGCCGGATCGGCTTCGCCCGGAAACGCAGGCGCCTTGTGAGCAAGCCGTGGGCGCGGCCGGTGGGCCGGCGTTACCGGTCGCGCAGTCCTTTGCCGTCGAGGATCCGATCCATGGCTTTCTCCACCCGGGAGGTGCGGGTCTTCGACTGCTTTGCTCCGGAGAAGTGGAGGAGGTATTCCCGCTGACGACCCGGTGTCAAAGCGTGGAAGGCCTTCTTGAACTCCGGGTCCTCCCCGAACTTCTCCTCCAGCTCTTCGGGGGCGACGACCTCGTCGGCCGCCTCCATGTCGACTTCGAGCCCGGCCTCCTCGACGTCGACCGCCTCCTGCAAGTAGGCCTTCAGCGCCGACTCCACCTCGAGGATCTCGGCCACGCTGGTGAACCGGGCCTGACGCCCGGACCGGGTGTTGGGGCCGACCTTCACGAGGAGATCGAGAGGATCCTCCAGCAGCGCACCCTTCGGGAACAGCAAGGCGCAGTACTTCTTGAACCCCTGGATGATCCCGATGAGCGAGCCGTCGCCGGAGGTGTAGGCGGGTTTGCCCCATTTGAGTTCCTCGGTCAACCCGCAGGCCAAGGAGATACGCCGCAACTCGATCGTCTCGTCCTTCCATACCTCGGCCCGGTCCACGAAGGCGTCGACCTTCGGATTCCGCTTCGGATTCTGCGTCGAATTTCTGGTGGCCATCAGGACTGACAATCTATCGGCGTTGCTGTCCGACCTGACCGGCGGCCCATGCTTTGGCCGCCCCTCGAGGCGACCAAAGCACGGGTCGAACAATCACCCGGGCCACGGCGAGGATCACGACCGAATGCAGATCTCCAGGATCAGTGTCTCGTTCTGCAGTGATTCCACCACGATGGTGGTGATGTCGGCGCCGCTCAGCTGCAGCCGTTCGGTCGACTGACCGGAGGCCATGGCCGCGGTGTCGACGACACCGGCGGTGCTGTTGTAGGCAGTGACGGTGGCCGCTTCTGCGAAGCTGGCCACCGCCGCCGCCGTTCCCCCGCCCGAACCGTCGATGATCTGCTGGGTGGAGACCGTCCCCTCGTACACGGCCATGGTGACCAGCAACGCCTTGTCGTCGTCATCGAGCAGGAGCATCTCGTCCGATCGACCCGGTAGGGAGCCGTCGGCCAGGTCGAGCCAGTGGACTGGGGACGACGCCTCGATGTCGACGTTCCTGTCGACCAGACCGGAGACCAGGCGGGCGGCCAGACGGCTCTTGCCCACTCCTGGCGGACCGGCGAGGGTTACCATCGGCGCGCTGGTGGCCACATCCGCCAAGTGGACGTCGTCGGGTTCCACATAGGAGGTGGCGGTGCGGGGGACGGGTCGAGGCCTGGGTCGAAGGTTCGCGACCATCTCCGGGGGCTCGGGCTGGTCGTCGGTCGACGACACGATGGGTCCGTCGAGACGGGGTTCGTGGTTGAGGATGTCGAGTTCGAGCCGCTGTAGCGATGGGCCCGGTTCGAGCCCCAGGTCGTGGACCAGGATCGAACGAACCCGCTCGGCCGCGGCCAGCGCCTCGGCCTGAGGTCCGGCCCGGTAGAGCAACAGCATGAGCAGCTCCTAGCGGCGTTCACGGTAAGGCTCGGTGGCCACGAAGGAGGTGGCCCACATCGCCGCGCTCTCCTTCCGACCGGCATGGAGGAGGCCCTCGAGCAGGAGTTCCTCGGCCTGACATCGTCGTGATTCGAGCCTGAGTGGGTGATGGGATCGGCATTGCCAGGCTCGACGTCGGCCAGCCGTTCCCGGAGGCGATTGACCACGACCCGCAGACCAGTGGCCGCCGATCGGGGCGGGTTGGTCGGCCAGAGGGCGTCGATCAGGAGATCGCCGGACACGACGTGGGGGTGGTGGGCGGCCAACAGGCCCAGTACCAGACCCTGCTGACCGGAGACCGGTTGCATGTCGACGTGGTCGAGACCGAGGGCGTCAAGCGCTGGCCTCCACCCCGAAGCAGGACTCCGAGAACGTGCCTTCAGCGTGCCACGGCCGACCGCGGCCTGCCAGGAATTTGTGGTAATCCGGCGATTCGAGTTCAGCCGGCCGTCGACCATTTGATCTGGATGCGGACGTTGTCGTGATCCTCAGGTCAGACAATCGATCACGGCATCCCGAAGCGCCCGCTCCCGGGGGTCGTCGAGCAGATGGAAGTCCATCCGGTTCATCACGTAGGCGAAACCGAGCCGCTGCTCCGGATCCGCGAATCCGAACGACCCGCCGGCACCCGGTGTGCCGAAGGCGGAGGGCGTTCCGAACTCGAATCCCTCCCAGGGCTTGGCGTAGCCAAGGGAGAACCGGGTGTCGGTATGGAGGACCGCATCGAAGCGGCCGCCGGTGGGGTCGGTGGCGGCGGCCGCAACTTCGGCCAGGATCTCGGGAGTCACGCCCATTCGTTCGCCACCGGCGGCAAGGTCGCCGTAGGCGATGGCGATCGACCGAGCGGTTCCGTGGCCGTTCGACGCCGGCAGCTCCAGCTTGCGCATGGCCGGATCGTTGTAGCGGGCGGGCTTGCCCAGCATGGCCGGATTGGCGAAGGTGCGGGCGGTCAGCGAGCGCGGATTGAGGAACCCTTTGACGAACTCCCTCGGCAGCTTGGACATGTTTCCCAGCATCCGCACCCGGTACCAGTCGCCGAGTACCCGAGCAATCCGGGCTTCCGGCACCGAGTCGGGCAGGCCAATCCAGAAGTCGAGACCGAGCGGTTCGGCGATCTCGTCGTTGAAGTACCGGCCGATCGTGCGCTTTGCCGGATCGGTCCGACGAACGAGTTCCGACTCGTACCAGCCGAGACTGATGCCGTGGTAGCCGTGGCGGATGCCGGGCTCCCAGGCCGGAGCCTGTTCGGCCAGGGCCGCCGCCACCCGATCGGGATCGGCAAGGTCGGTGGCGCCAAGCTTGCGGTCGATGGCGCACAGCCCGGCCTGATGGGCCAGCAGCTGGCGGATCGTCACGTGCTCCTTGCCGTTGGCCGCAAACTCGGGCCAGTGGTCGGCCACTCGATCGTCGATGTGGAACAGCCCGCGGGATGCGGCGTGCAGGACGGCCATCGACGCAATGCCCTTCGTGGTCGAGAATACGTTGACCACGGTGTCGTGTTGCCATGGCCGTCCGGTCTTCGGGTTGGCCACCCCACCCCACAGGTCGACGACCAGCTCGTTGTCGACGACGGCAGCGCAGGCCGCCCCCACTTCATCTCGAACCTCGAAGTTCTCCTCGAATACCTCCCGGACCTTCTCGAACCCGGGACTCACCATTCCGCCGAACGCCATACTCAAACGTGGCACAGAAGAGGGCCTTCCCGCCTCTCGAACGACCAGATTCGTGAGGTGACGTCGCCTCGTCGACCGGGTACGATCCGGGCTCAACCTTGCCCACCTGGAGCCGTTGGGCTCACCTCGGCCGACGAACTTCCCGGAGTGGGTTGTCAGATCCGGATCCGGGTGCCGAACTCGATTGCGCACAATAGAGTTGGGTCGACATCCCGAGTCGGCCTGGCGGCCGCTCGTTCAACGACTACCCAAGGAGCGATTCATGATCTCGAAGACCGGTTCAGCCGTTTGGTCGGGCAACCTCAGGGAGGGCGGCGGCACGGTGTCGACCCAGTCGGGCACCCTGTCCGACGTCGGCTACTCGTTCGCCAAGCGATTCGGCGACGAGCACGGCACGAACCCCGAGGAGCTCCTCGCCGCGGCTCACGCCGCCTGCTTCACGATGGCTCTCTCCAACGTGCTGGCCGAGCACGAGCTCGTGGCCGACCGGCTCGCCACCACCGCGACGCTCACGCTCGACCCGT
>JAOUGG010000370.1 GCA_029857855.1 Acidimicrobiia bacterium
CCCCTTCCGTCGGCTTTGCCGATCTTCGCCCAAACGTTACCTGATGGGTGGGGTCGGCATCGAAGCCCGCCCGGGCTCCATGGCCAGACGGTGGGCGAGGGAGTACCAGTCGGTCAGCTCCGGGTGGTCGGGATGAGGATCGTTGTGGTGGATGAACCGACCGAGCACCGCTGCGGTCACCCCGAACTGGGGATCGGTGTGGAGGTGGGGGTCGTGCTCGTCGTAGATCTGGGTGATCAGGGTCTTGAACCCGGGCTTGTGGGCCAGGGCGTGGACATGGGCCGGTCGGTAGGGGTGGCGACCCTGGGCCGCCAGCAGGCGACCGACAACGCCGTCGGTCGGGATCGGATATCCGGCCGGCCGCACGGTGCGGAACCGGACGAGTCCCCGGTCGTCGGACACGAAACGGCCGCGCAGATTGTGGTCGGCCTGGCCGGGATCCTGGTTCTCGTAGAGCCCGGCGGGGGAGGAGTGCCACACGTCGACCTCGGCCCCGATCACCGGCGCACCGTCGAGGTCGACCAGCTCGAACGTGACGAACAGCGGTTCACCCGACGTCTCCGAGCGCACGATCGAGTCGCCGCCGGCGGTGTCCGGCTGACCGGCCCGCCAGAACGGTCCGAGCAGGTTCTGTGTCGTCTCGACCGTTCCGCCGGCACCGTTGTTGAGCAGGCAGACCAGGCTCGACACGCCGAGTGACCCGGCCAGCAACACCGCTTCGTTGTGGCTGTCGGTGCTCGCCTGCCCGATCTGGTTGAGCACCGTGGTGGCGGCCCGGAACTCGTCCTCGGTCAGCCCGACGTCGCGCACGAAGCCGTGGATGTGCTCGACGAGGGCGACCATGATCTCCCGCAGCCGGGGGTCAGTGGTCTGTTCCATGGCGGCGAGCACGGCCACGGTCACGTCGTCGGGGGATCGGATCATGAGCCGCCGACCTCGATGAGCGGCCCGACGACAGGGCGCGGCGAAAAACCTGTGACCGATTCCCGTGCCGGCGCGTCATACCGTGTGAGTCCGACCACATCCGGTTGGGCCCGGCGGCGAAGGTCGCTGTCGACGGGTGATCGCCACCAGTCGGGAAACACAGAGGAGTTCACCATGGCTGCATCAGGATCCCTGAAATTCGCCGCCTTCATGGCCGGACCGATCGGACGGCTGGCCCGCATCGTTGCCGGTCTCGTCCTGATCGTCATCGGGCTCACCAGCGGTGGCACCGGCGGCATCGTTCTCGCCCTCATCGGTTTGGTCCCACTCGCCATGGGCGCCATGAACCGTTGTCTCTTCTCCCTGCTGATCGGTGCGGCGTGGCGGGGCCAGGAGGCGCTCGACGCCACCGCCTGACCGGCGCTCATTCGGCCTCCGTGGTTCGGGTCGGCCCCGGGGCGCCGTCGACCTCGGCCAGGATCGCACCCAGCATCCGGTCTCGATCGTCTGGATCGAGCTCGATCCGGCCGTGGTCCCGGGCCAGTTTCTGCACGGCCCGGGTGTCGGCCAGCACCGTTTCGCAGGCGCGGCACGACGCAAGGTGATCGAGTGCTGCGGCCTCGATCTCGGCCGGCAGGTCGCCCTCCATCAAATCGGTCAGCATCTCGGCCATCAGCTCACAGGTGATGGCCGCGGTCGGGTCGTCGCCTACCACAGATCCTGTCCTTCCAATCGGCTACGGAGGGCCTGACGGCCTCGATGCACCCGCATCTTTGCCGCCGATCGACCGATACCCATGACGGTGGCCACCTCCCGCATCGGCAGTTGCTCGACGTCCCGCAGCACCACGGCCATACGCTCTCCCTCGCTGAGGGATGCGAGCGCCCGGCCGAGCGCCGAGGCGACGTCGGCGGCCACGGCCACGTCATCCGGGCCGGGACCGGTGGCGCGCCTTTCGGGAAACTCGGCGGGATCGACCGGAACGTCACGGCGGCGCCGGATCACCGTGATCGCCTCCCGGTAGGCCACCTGCAGCAACCACGGCCGAATCCGGTCCCGATCCTTCAGTTGATCGAGTCGGGTGAAGGCCTTGATGAAGGTGGCCTGCACCACGTCTTCGGCGTCGGGTCGACTCCACACGACGCGGTAGGCGACATTGAAGACCGCGTCGACGTGGATCACAAACAGTTCCTCCACCAGCCGGAGGGCCGCCGGTTCCACCCTAATGGCCATGCCGGTCGTCATGGCCGTGGTTGTCGACCACCATCATGTCCTGGGGGTGATCGTGGTTGCGATGGTCGCCGAGCAGACGATCGCCGAAGGTGGCCCGCAGGTTGTCGGGGCGCAGCACCTGGTCGGGCGGGCCGTTCGCCACGATCCGCCCGGCAAGCAACACCACCCGGCTGCAGTGGCGGGCCTCGTCGAGATGATGGGTGGTGAGCATCACGGCCGTGCCGCGCACGGCCTGACCCTCGATCAGATCGAGGATCACCTGCTGGCTCGGCAGGTCGAGCCCGGTGATCGGCTCGTCGAGGATCAACACGTCGGGGGCCATGGCCAGCGCCTGGGCGATCCGGACCCGCTGTCGCTGCCCGCCCGACAGTTCGCCGTAGGCCTGACCCATCAGGTCGTCGACGCCGAGGCGCTCGGCGGCCTCGCCCATGATGGAGCGGTCGGCGGCGGTGAACCGGCCGAGCAGTCCGCGGTCGCCGTAGCGGCCCATGCGGATCACGTCCGCGACGGTCAGTGGCAGCCAGGCCGGATGGCTGGCGTGTTGGGAGACGTACCCGAACGTGGCGTCGGAAGGCCGCGACACCGTGCCCGACGTTGGCTCGATCAGACCGGCGACCAATCGGAGCATCGTGGTCTTGCCCGAACCGTTGGGTCCGACGACGGCCACCGAGTCACCGGCGGCCAGACGGAAGTCGATGTGGTCGACGGCGATCCTGGATCCGAAGGCGACCGTGGCTCCCGCCAATTCGATGGGCGACGACAGTCGACGGTCGATCGTGGCCGTGCCACGCCGTCTCACCGTCCGCCGCCGATGTCCATCAGGGCCCCGGTCACATAGGAGGCTTCGTCGGACAGAAGCCAGGCGATCAGGTTCGCCACCTCGGCCGCGGTGCCACCCCGACCCATCGGCACGTTGCCACCCAATGCGGTGACCCGGTCGGGGTACCCGGCGTCGGCGTGGATGTCGGTGTCGATGAGGCCGGGACGAACGGCGTTGACGCGGATTCCCCTGGCCGCCACCTCGGCGGCCAGACCCACGGTCATGGTGTCGACTGCCCCCTTGGAGGCGGCGTAGTCGATGAACTCGTTGGGACTGCCGAACGAAGCGGCACGGGACGAGACGTTGACGATCGAGCCGCCCGCCCCACCCGATGCCGTCGACATCCGCCGCACGGCCTCCCGGGCGCACAGGAAGGCGCCGGTGATATTGACCGCCCACGTGCGCTCGAGGCGAGCCGGGTCGAGATCGACGAAGGGGCCGATCGGCTGGACGATCCCGGCGTTGTTGACCAGGCCGGTCAGGCGACCGGTCTCGTCGGCCGCCGCGAACAGACGGGTGACATCGGCCTCCGCGCTGATGTCGGCCCCCACGGCGCCTGCCGTGACGAGGCCGTCTGGTGAGGTCGCCTCGTCGACCACGGCCTGCGCCGAACGCTCGTCGCTCGTGTAGTTGACGACGAGATGGATGCGGGTTCCGGTGTCGACGGCGTCGGCGGCCAGCCGTCGAGCGGTCGCCGCTCCGATACCCCGGCCACCGCCGGTGATCACGATCACGTTCGGTTCGGCCGTCGCGTCGGGTGCAACCGCGTCACTGGAGGTCATGGCGCCCACGGTAGCGGACTAGTTTGGGCCGACATGACCCTCGCGTACCGCACCGTCGACGTTTTCACCTCTCGCCCCTACCACGGCAATCCGCTGGCCGTGGTGATCGGCGCCGATGGTTTGTCGTCGGAGCAGATGCAGCGGTTCGCAAACTGGACGAATCTGTCCGAGACCACCTTCCTGCTCGGTCCGACGGATCCGGCGGCCGACTACCGGGTGCGGATCTTCACCCCGTCGGTCGAACTGCCGTTTGCCGGTCATCCCACGCTCGGTTCGTGCCAAGTGTGGCTCGAAGCCGGCGGTACACCGAAGGTGGCCGGTCGGATCGTGCAGGAATGCGGGGCGGGTCTGGTACCGATCGTGACCGGCGGGACCGAGCGGCGGTTGGCTTTCCAGGCGCCGCCGATGATCCGTTCCGGTCCGCTGTCGGCCGACGAGATGACCCGTTTCGCCATCCAGCTCGGCGTCGATCCGGCCATCGTGGTCGACGGGGCCTGGGTCGACAACGGCCCCGGCTGGGCCGCGCTCCT
>JAOUGG010000369.1 GCA_029857855.1 Acidimicrobiia bacterium
CCGGCGGGGGGCCCGACGCTCGGCACGCCGCCGCCGGCCGCAGGGCACTCGAACCTAGGCCGGTGAGGTGCCGGTGGTTGCCTCTACCCGCCAGCAAGACGACGCCTATCACCCCTTCTGGTCGGCGCGTCGGGACCATCTGCGCGGAAAGTCCCGGTAAGGGGGTAGACGTAGAGGTTCAGCGAGCGGCGGCAAAAGGCAAGACCCGCCGCGAAGCCCGGCGAGCCCACAAACGCCTCCACGCCAATCGAGTGATCCGCCGTATGCGGCGCGACGAACAACAACGCCACTCAAGCCAACAAACCGAGCAACTTCCAGCCGCCGCTTGACAAGAGAGCGTCTGCACCGTTCCTCGTCACAGCGCCATCAGGCCCAGCCGGCCCGTGGCTCCGGGGCCTGTTTCCCGTGCCCCGGCTAACTCGGACCTGCGTTCCACATGCTCGTCATGTTTCAGCGGATGGTGATGATGTTCTTCATGCCTTGTTGGAAGTGGCTTTCGAATGTACCGTCGGCTTCTTCCTCGACGATATTGCGGAACAACACCCTGCTCCCCTGATCAGCGCCCACGATCAGGCAAGCCGACTGCTCCCGACCGTCCTCGACCCAGCCGGCTCACGCTGGATCGTCAGGCGAGGAGCCGGCTGACTTCGGCAACGGCGACGGCCTGGGCGTCGGCCATGGGCTCGGTGGTGCGGCCGGCTCGGCACAGCAGGAAGGCCCCCTCGAGCAGCATGATCAACCCGCGGGCCAGGCGTGGCGCTTGGTCGGGTGCGATGCCGTGCTGGACGAATCGTGCCGAGGCTCGGGTGATCCAGTCGTCGAAGACGGTGCTGGTGGCACGGCGGAGATCCTCATTGGTCGAGGCCACCTCGAGCGCCACGGTGGCGATGGGGCAGGCGTCGGCATAGTCGGATTCGGTCAAGGTCCATGCTGCGCCGGCGAAGAAGGCGTTGGTGGCTTCGACGAGGTCGGTGACATCGTCGCCGAAGAAGAGGTCGATGAGGTCACCGTATGCCAGCCCCGACGTGGTGATGGCGGCAGCGCCGAGTTCCTCCTTGCCGCCGGGGAAGTGATGGTACATCGACCCGAACGGCGCCTCGGCCCGCTCGACGATCGCCTTCACGCTTGTCGCGTGGTACCCGCTGACCCGGAACAACTCGGCAGTGGCGCCTACAAGGCGGTCGCGTGTCGTGGGTTTGGCCATGGGTCAAATCTAGCGGTGCGATTGGAGCGTTTGCTCTACTTGTACTAGAGTGATCGCTCTAGCAAAGGAGTCGCCATGGTAACCACCCCACTCGCCCTGCCATCGGGCACGATCGACGTGTTCGACTCCGGCGGCGACGGCCCGCCGATCGTGTTCGGCCACGGCCTCGTCATGGACCACACCGAGTGGACCGGCGTCATCGAGAAGCTCGCCCCCGAGTTCCGATGCGTTGTGCCCGTCCTCCCTCTGGGCGGCCACCGACGTCCGATGCCCGACGACGCCGACCTCACCATGCGAGGCATCGCCTTGCTCATCGTCGAGACGATCGAGGCACTCGACCTCCCACCGGTTGTGCTCGTCGCCAACGACTGGGGTGGCCCGCAGATCACGGCAGGGGAGCGGCCCGATCTGATCGCCGGCCTGGTGCTCACCTCCGAGGAGGCCTTCGACAACTACCCGCCTGGGCTCCCTGGAGCCTTCGCGGCACTGTCGTGCCGGCTGCCCGGGGGTCTCACCATCGCCGGCAGATCACTTCGGCTGCCCGGATTCCAACGCCTGCCCATGACTTTTGGCAGGATGACGGTCCGCCCGATCCCGCCCGACATCATCCGGGGATGGACCGAGGGCCTCATCACCGAGCCGGGCGTCCGGCGCAACGTCCGACAATACGTGGCCACCACACCCAAAGGCTGTCTCGTCGAGGCGGCCGAGCGACTGCGCACCTTCAACAAACCGGCGCTCGTCATCTGGGCCACCGACGATCGGACCATGCCGCGCAGCCACGGCGCCCGCCTGGCCGACCTTCTCCCGCAAGGGCGACTCATTGAAGTCGACGACTGCTCGGTGCTCATGCCGCTCGACCAGCCCAGCCGGCTCGCGGATGAGATCGGGGCCTTCGCCGCCAGCCTCTGACAGATCGCTTGCGCTCGCCCGGACCGTCTCGGGTCAGTTTGCCGGCTCGGGCCGAGTCGGCTGTTCGGCGGGCTCGGACATCGGCTCGCCGGTGGCGAGCAGGCGTCTCGTGGCGGTCACGAGACCCAGGGCCAATGCGGCCACCGCGGCGGCGAGCACCACCAACGACCGGGGAGGGGCGGAGCCGACGAGCGCGGCCGCCATCACCGTGGCCACCAGGGTGGCAGCGACCACCGTCGCCACTTCCCGGGTTCGTTCGATATCGACCGCCAACGACCGGTGGCGACCGTCCCGTCGCTCCATGGAATCCCATGCCAGCTCCGCCGCCACATACCACAGGCAGGCGATGGCGAACGAGCGATCCCACCGTTGAACGGGAACGGTGCCGATCTCGATGGCGGCCCCCGTCAACGCCACGAGGACCGCCCCGCCGACGGCGAATCTTGATCCGAGCACCACGGCCAGTAGGAAGATGGCCAGGCCGAACCACACAAACCGGGTTGCGGAATCGGCGAACCGGGTGGTCGTGGCCACGGTGATCCAGCCGGCCAGACCGGCTGCGATGACGGCGGCCAACGCCTGCGGTCGACCCAGCGTCATCAGCTTCCCCGGCCCCGTCATCTCATCGCACCATCGGGCCAAGCCGGCGGCGTTTACGCGACAGCGCCCGCAGGGTGATTTCGAGTGGCATGCCCCGTTCCCATCGGGCCACCGCGAGGCCCCGTTGAGCCAGGCGATCTCGGAGCATCGCCCGTTCGGCCGACCAGATCCGTCGGGCCACGGTGCCTGCCGTCGGCCCGGCGGACCGCCCATCGCCGGTGGACGTCGGGTCCGTCACCGGATCGCATTCGATGACGACGACGTCGTGACCTCGGCCGGTGAGCTCGATCAGGGCCTCAATGAAGCGGTCGTCGAGCAGGGGGGACAGAGCGAGGACGAACGACCGGGGCGGCATCGCCCGTGCGCCGATCAAGGTGAGATCGCGATCGGCGGCGTTGGCGTAGAGCGCGGTGGCCAGCAGGGCGTCGACGAGCCGCTGCAACTGGAACCGGCCGGTGCCGGGCACCACCCAGCGCACCAGGCCGCCGAGCTCGACGAGCCCGACCCGGTCGCTCACCGACAGATGGCTCTCGGCCAGGGCGAATGCAGCCTCGATCGCCAGTCCGAACAGCGCGTGGACGTCGTGGCCCGACTCCACGAAGGAGTCGAGGAGCAGCACGACGTCGGTGGCACGGTCGGGATGGCGTTGTGAGGTCCACAGCCGGTCGCTGCGAGCGCTCACCCACCAGTTGATGTCACGAAGTGAATCACCGGGTCCGTACGGACGGAGATCGGCGTACTCCACACCCCGCCCGGTGGCCCGCGACTGGTGGGCGCCGGTTGTGCGCCGCACGAACCAGGGCGCAACCATCGAACGGATCTGCTGGGAGGTCGGATGGACACGAATCGGTGACGGGTCGTGGAGCACGCCCGTCCACCGGGTCAAGCCGTAGGGTTCGACGACCTCGACGACAACCCGACCGACGTCGAAGGTGCCCCACTGCTCGGCCGGCATCGAGAACGTCGCTTCGGTCGGGGCCGATCCGGGGAAGCGGGCGGCCGGGATCTCCCGGGGTGCCACCGGTTCCCGACTCAGCGGGCCGACCGGCGACCACGGCGAGACGGACGCCTTGATCCGTCCCGTCGCGGCGGCGATCGTTGCCGTGACCTCGATGGTGTCGTCAACCAGTGGGCGGGTCTCGCTGACGGTGATGGTCATCGTCGGCTGCTGCCGCTCGGTCCGGACAAGTCCCGCCACCAGCAACACGAACCACGGTGTCACCAGCATGGCCACCGCCGCCTGACCCAGAGCCACGGCGGCGACGATCCCGGTGAGGCTGAGGATCAGGGCGACCAGCAGACGCTCGGTCGACCGCCGCCTCATCGGCGTTCGGAGGTCGCCGGATCGAGGGGAGGGGTGGAGGTGGCCGACGGCAACGTGGTCGGCGTTGGCACCGTGTCGAGACATTCGTGTACGACCGATGACGGATCGACGCCCCGGACCCACAGCTCCGGTCGGAGCACGATGCGGTGGGCGAGTGTGGGGACGGCAACGGCCTTCACATCGTCGGGGGTCACGTATCCCCGGTGGTCGAGGACGGCTCTGGCCCGGGCGACCTTGACGAGAGCCTCG
>JAOUGG010000371.1 GCA_029857855.1 Acidimicrobiia bacterium
CATCAGCTCGATGCCCAGAACGTGCTGGCCCGGGCCGGACTGTTCGGTGGCGATCTCGCAGGGCTCGTCGTTGGCGGTGGCCGCCATCATGAAGTCGTGCCACATGGTGGCGGGTAGGTCGCCGCCGTGGATCTCGTCGTAATCGGGGAACAACTCACTGATGAGCGGCCACAGCGGCTCACCGGCCGCCTCCCGTTCGACGTTCGACTGCCCCAGCGTGCGGTCGCTCATGGTGCGGGGGGCCCCGACCTGACCGGCCACGCCCGGGTAGCCCATCCACACGCTGGTGGTCAGCTTGCAGGAGAACCCGGAGAACCAGGCGTGCTGGGCGTTGTTGGTGGTGCCGGTCTTGCCCGCTGTGGCTCGCACCGTGCCGTCCTCATTGACCAGGAGTGCGTTGGTACCGGTGCCGTTGGCGGCGACGTCGACCAGGGTCAGGTTCACCTGGCGGGCCACGGATCCGTCGACTTCCTGCTCACCCTGGCGGACCCCGTCGGCCGCCGATGCGATGCCGTCGCAGTCGCCCGCTTTGGTCGGATACCAGCAGAGCACGTTGCCGTCGGCGTCCTCGATGCGATCGATGTAGACCGGATCGAAGCGGATGCCTTCGTGCTTGAACGTCGAGTACACGGTGGCCATCTCGATCGGGGTGACGGTGTTGGAGCCGAGCGCTATCGACGGCACCTCGTCGATGTTGGAGGTGATGCCGAGCCGGTGGGCCATGTCGATCACCGGTTCGATGCCGACCTGGAAGATCATCTGGGCGAAGATCGAGTTGCGCGACCAGCGCATGGCATCGGACACCGTCTTGGCCCGATTCACCGGATTGTTGGTGCCGCCGCCGGGCGACCAATTCCACTCCGGATAGGTGACGGGCTTGTTGTCGAACAGCGAGTCGAGCGAGAAGCCCTGCTCGATGAACTCGGCCAGCACCACCGGCTTCATGGTCGAGCCGGGTTCGAAGCCGGTGCCGCCCCGACCGGTGGCCAGATTGACCTCGGAGGCGTCCCAGTCGGAACCGGCCATCATGGCCACGACCCGCCCCTGGTCGTCGAGGCTGACCAGCGCGCCGAGCGGCATGTCGGGATTTCGAGGATTGAGGGTGGTGACGATCGTGTCGTACGCCGAGCGCTGCAGGTCGGGATCGAGCGTGGTGTAGACCCGCAGGCTCTTCTGGTAGTACTCGGCCTGGGGGAAGATCGTCTCGAGTTGCTTACGGGCCTCCCACAGGAAGTACTCGGAACCCACGTCGGCCCACTTCACGTCGCCCAGGCCCTCGACGTTGGCCTCCTCACGGATCAGCGACGACCAGTTGTCCTGTTCGGCCAGGACCCGCTGGTCGGCGGTGATGAACTCCTGCTCCTCCATCAGCCCCAGCGTGACGGCGCGGCGGCGGGCCGCCTCGTCGGCGAACGCGACGGGGTCGGCGGCCGCGGGATTGCGGATCAGACCGGCCAGGAAGGCGGCCTCGGGGAGCGTCAGATCGGCCAGATCCTTGCCGAAGTAGTTCCGGGACGCGGCGGCGATGCCGTACGAGCGGCGTCCGAACCAGATCCGGTTCAGGTAACGCTCGAGAATCTGCTGCTTGGCCGCTTCCTTCGAGCCGAGTTCGTCGGCCAGCTCCTGTTCGAACTTGATGGCCCGGACCACCTCGCGGGCCTTTCGGGACACGCTGTCGGAGGAGTCACCGGACGTCAACTTGATGTACTGCTGGGTGATCGTCGAACCGCCCTGGAGACTGCCGCTCCCGGTGAACTTTCGTTTGGCCACCTGAAAGGCGGCGCGGCTGAGACCGATCGGATCGACGCCCGAATGGTCGAAGTAGCTCTTGTCCTCCGTGGCGATCACCGCCTGGATGACGACGTCGGGGATCTCGGCGTAGGGGACGACGATACGATCCTCGGCGTTCTGGGCGACCGTGTAGGCGGCGGAGTCGGGGCCGCATTCGAAGTCGACCTCACCGGTGCACACATAGGTGGTTTCGTTGAGGTTCTCGAAGTCGTCGCCGGTCAACTCGACCTGGCTGGCGAAGTTCCAGGCGACGGCCAGCGCGGCGCCGGCGATCACGAAGAGAACGAAGAAGAAGCGGCGGAAACGCCAGAACGGATTGCGGCTCCGGTTACGGGGCGGAGCGGGGCCGGAGAGCGGCCCGGGAACATACGTCGTCATTGCTGTATCACCAACTGTCAACCGGCTGTGCGGTTCAACGCCTGGGCCGGGTCAGCCCGAGACTTCGAAGGATTCCCGCAGGTGGTTCCACCAGCATTGGCGGCACACCTCGATGACATACCACGTAGAAGGTCTACCACGGTTTCTCAGCTTGCGGGCTTCACCCAGATCGGCAACGACCCGACCCGAGCGGGGAAGGGACGACCCAAACGCAAACGTTACCGCCACCAGATCCGAACCGTCACACAGCGGGCAAGGTTCCGGCAACAATGTTCCACAATTGTGGGCAACCCGCCTCAGCTCGGCCTGGGCATCGCATGCGGTCTCCATGGGCCGATCGCCCCGAAGCACCGCGTCGACCACCTGCTGGCGGGCCAGCCGGTAGCTCACGACGGCCGACGTCTTGGGGGCCGGGGTCGGCGCCTGCTGATGACCCTGAGCGGATCGGGACGTGCTCACCTCGACCAGGGTAGCGAATGCCCGGTGGCCGAGTCGTGTCGAATACCAATCAGAGATCTGTGCCATCGGTCCCATACCGGCGCTCCATGCCCCGCCCATCACGACCCCACCGCGGTCACCCGGCGCCCCGAGCGCCCTTCGGACACCGTCACGCCCACCGGGCGAAGCCGATCAGCGGTGCGCCGGCCACGACCAGACCGGCCGACAGCAGCACCATCACCGTGCGGGGGGAAAGCCGGGGCGCCAGCCGGGCGCCGGTGCTCGATCCGATGACGGCGCCGAGCACGAGCGGGGGTGCGAAGGACCAGACGATGTTGCCGGCCAGGGCATGCCCGACGGTCGCGGCCGAGCTGGCGACCATGCCGGCGGCAGCCGTCGTGGCCGCAGCCCGGTGGGCTGACAGCCGTTGCACGCGAGCCAGGTACGGCACCGCGATCAGCCCGCCACCGACGGCGAACGTCCCGTTGAGGAAGCCCACCCCGGACGCCCCGGCGAGCAGGGCTCCGACCCGCGGTTCGACCGGGTCCGCCGGTCCGGGACCGATCGCCCCGATGGTTCGGCCGGCCGGCCCCACCACCACGAACACCGCCAGCACAATCATGAGCAGACCGATGGTTGTGAGCAGCAGCTCGGAGTCGAAGCGGTTGGTCAGGAGCCAGCCGCTCAGCAGTGCCACCGGACCCGCCGCGGCGGCCCACCAGGCGGCGACAGGCCGATCAACGAGACCCTGGCGTTCATAGGCCAGCGCCCCTGCGGCGTGGAGGCAGGCCAGCGTGACGACCCCGGTCCCGACCGCCTCCGCCCCCTCGAGACCGAACAGCAGCGCGAGACCGGGAATGAGGAGGAACCCGCCGCCGGCACCGATGATGGAACCGTAGGCGCCGATGACCAGAGCCAGGCCGAACAGCCCGATGGCGATGTCAGGTTCCAAGGCGGGCCAGTGTAGGTCCCGTCGCCTGCTGCCGGTGACCCGATCGGCTCCCCCTCGAAACCGGCGCCGGTTCACATGGTCGAGAGAAGTCCCCCCGTTGCCGCCAGTGCCAGGAGCACGATGAGCGGCGTGAAGATCCGGTCGTCGGCCCGGGCGAACGGTGTCGATCGGATCGACTTGGTGAAGCCGATGAAGCGGCCGTCGCCCACGACCCGGAGGGCGAACAGGGCGATACCCACCCAGCCGACGACCCGGACGAGGGCACCGCCGGTACCGACCGTCGCCGCCCCGATCGCCGCGGCCATGACCAGAAGAGCCCCGGCCACCGCCGCGGTCGCCACCGGTCCGGGGAGAAAGACCGCGGTCGCCGCCGTGGACGAAGCCGGCCCCGGGTGAGTGGGGATCGCCCGATCGGCCATCCATTGACCCCCGAGTACCCAATACAGGTGGAGGGCGGCCGCCACCGCCAATCCGGCGATGGCCACAATGCCGGCCGCAGGCCGATACCACGACGGCAGCACGTCGCCGTGGTCGAGTGCGGCGACGCCGGCGAGCAGGAAGAGTGGCCACGCCAGATGGGACCGTAGTGCGAAGAAGACGACGGCTGCCGACGCCAGGCACACCACGCCGACGGCGACCGCCGGTTCGGCACCCACGACGACCGCCGCCAGCCCCAGCCAGGCCAACGACGTCAGATGCCAGGCGAAGCGCAGGATCCGGTCGATC
>JAOUGG010000372.1 GCA_029857855.1 Acidimicrobiia bacterium
AGAGCGATGGCGCCAGCGGGAGCGATCTGTTCCTGTCGCTGGTCTCGGGAAGTATCCCGAACATCATCGCCTTGGTATTCGTCAACGCGGCCATGGCCGTCCACTTGGATCGAGCCGGATCCGATGCTCCGATATCGGTCATGGACGCTGCGAGGCTGGCGTGGGATCGGCGACGCACTCTCGCCGCCGGTCTGTTGCGGGCATCGGTGATCGTCGTCGTCCTGTTCCTCACCGTGGTCGGCATACCTTTCGGAATCTGGCAGCTGATCCGCTACCAGTTCATGCCACACGCAGTCATGCTCGAGGATCTGGACGGCCGGGCCGGCCTGGCCAGGAGCACCCAGTTGGTGCGGGGTCGGTGGTGGCACACTGCCGCAGTCATCTCTGTGTTCAATGCGATCGTGATTGCGGCGAGCATCGGCCTGGGGATCGTGCTGCTCGTGCTCGTCTCCCAGGTTCCCCTTTGGGCCTTCTCTGTGCTGATGACCCTGATGTTCGCACTCGTTTCCCCACTCTCTGCTTTCGTCATCACCCTCCTCTACGGCAACGCGATCGCAGAGAACCAGGGGGCCGCTGCAGCCGACCCGGACCAGGCAGACGGCGTGAGCGTGCCGAGAAGTCATCTGTACTGTTGATCAGGTCTGCTGCGTAGCGGTTCGGGGGAGGGAGCCTGACTTCGGGCGCGTTGAAGCTGGAGGCGCCGGGCGGTTCGGCGTGTCTAGTGGGTCAGCTGCTGGTCGGTACTCGTTGATGAGTCTGGCGCAGGTCTGGCGACTTTTATCGGCTGACCAAGTGAGGTGTGTCTGACTTGGTGTCGCTGTTGCCGGAGGTTTCAGCCCGCATGATGGGGTCCTCGGGGTTTGTGGTTTCGATTGTAGGTGATGCGTTGTTGGCGGGCTCGGGTGAGCCCGTCGCGTCGGGCGGTTCGGACGGTGGGTCCTTCGCCTCGGTGTTCTTGGTCCGGGGTGACGTAGCCGATGCCGGCGTGGAGCCGGATCGTGTTGTAGTGGCTGCGTTGGATGTCGAGTTCGGCTCGGAGCACATCGATGTCTTCGATCAGTTCCAGGTGGGGTTGTTCGATCTTGTGGTGCCCGAACAACGATTCGATCCGGGCCTGGTCGGTCGGGGTGCCTGGGCGGCCGTAGTGGGTGGCCAGCCAGCACAGGGCCATGAACTCACGGGTCGACCCTGAGCTCATTTGTGGGCCGTTGTCCGACATGACCAACAGCACCGGCAAATCGTCTGAGTCGGGGTTCCAGGCGACACTGTCAGGGTTGCGTTCGTCGATCACGGTGTCGAGACCCTCGGCTCGTAGAGCCCGTGCGAACACGGCCTGGACCTCGATCGAGGTTTCGTCGACAGAGGTGATATCGGCGATCCATTTGCGGGAGATCACATCAGAGATCACCGTGGTCGCCGCACCAGCTCGAGTCCAATGAGTTGTGTCGTAGATCCAGATCCGGTTCGGTTGCTCCTCCACCCACGCCGGCCACGGCCGGCGCTGGGACCGGCCCTCGCGTTTCGGGCCGCGAAAGCGCAGGTCATGGCGTTCCAGCACCCGTCTGACCGTTGATGGATCGGCCCAGAACCGGCCCAGCCATGATCCCCGATGAGCGAGTTTGCGGTGCGAGCGGTCGATGTGAGCCCACTCGTTGAACACCGCCACAATCTCGGTTTCCTCATCCGGGGTGAGACCGTGAACCGGGTTCCCACCCGGCGTCTGATCATCAAGACCGACACCGTCGGCGATCCGGCGGCGCCACCGTTCCAGACGCCGCTGCGACGTCAGCCGCACCGCCATCTCGGCCAACGCCGAATACTCGGCCCCCACAGGATGATGAATCATCTTGGCACCCTCGCTTGACGTCGAGCTAATCGCTCAACGCAACAGTTCCGTCTGATCTGCAGTCGTGGTCACGGGAAATGAGAGGCTCGAAATTCTTCGCGCCGCGCCGAGAATCTTGAGGCGGCACGGGGCCTGTGACCCTCGTGCTCCTCGGAGCGTTCAGGCCTCGTTCGATCCTGCCGACCACTCGCCGGTCTTCAGGTAGTCGCTGATCGAAGCTGCCGCCCTGCGGCCGGCACCCATGGCCAAGATGACCGTGGCGCCGCCGGTGACGATGTCACCTCCGGCGAAGACCCCCACCTTCGATGTGCGGCCGGTGGGCGGGTCGGCAATGAGCGTGCCCCATGTGGTCTGCTCGATGTCGGGTGCAGTTTTGTGGATCAGCGGGTTCGGTGTGTTGCCGATGGCCACGACTGCTACGTCGAGCGGGATGTCGACGAACTCGCCGTCGATGGGCTCGGGACGCCGCCGCCCGCTCTCGTCGAGCGAACCTGGCTCCATGCGCTGGACTCGCACACCGGTGAGCCGTCCGTCCTCGTTCCCCAAGAACTCGACGGGGGCCACAAGCGTCATGAAGTCGATGTGCTCCGCTTTCGCGTGGTCGATCTCCTCGTTACGGGCCGGCATCTCGTCCTCGGATCGCCGATAGAGGATCGTGGCCGGCTCCGCGCCAAGCCGACGGGCCGTGCGCACGGCATCCATCGCCGTGTTGCCGCCCCCGAACACGCCGACCGGCTTTCCCGCGAGATCCAGCAGCGGTGTCTCCGCGGCCTCGTCGTAGGCCTTCATCAGGTTGACGCGGGTGAGGAACTCGTTGGCCGAATAGACACCGACGAGGTTCTCGCCCGGAACTCCGAGGAATCGGGGCAGTCCCGCCCCGACCCCGAGGAACACGGCGTCATAGCCCTCATCTTCGAGGAGCTCATCGATGGTTTCGACCATGCCGATCACGGCGTTGATCTCGAAGCGGACGCCGAGCTCGGCCAGCTTGTCGACTTCGGCCCGCACGATGTCCTTTGGCAGACGGAACTCGGGAATGCCGTAGGCGAGGACTCCGCCGAGCTCGTGTAATGCCTCGAAGACCGTCACCTCGTGACCCACCCGGATCAGGTCGGCGGCGCAGGCCAAACCGGCCGGCCCGCTGCCCACGATCGCAACCCGCCTCCCCGTGGAGGTGCGCTCTGCGGTGACGGGCCGAGACGGGTTCTCCCGCGCCCGATCGGCGACGAAGCGTTCGAGATGGCCGATCGCCACCGGCTGGTGCTTCCGGGCGAGCACACACGCCCCTTCACACTGATCCTCCTGCGGGCAGACTCGGCCACACACCGCCGGCAGCAGGCTGTCTTGTTCGATTACGTCGGCTGCGTCGGAGAAACGGCGGGTCGCCACCAGGCGCACGAATTCGTTGATCTCGATGCCGACCGGGCACCCCTCGATGCACGTCGGCCGGGCACACATCAGGCAGCGCTCGGCTTCGGCCACTGCCTGGTCGGCGGTGAACCCGAGATTGACCTCGTCGAAATTGGTCGCCCTGGCATCGGCCGCCTGTTCGGGCATGTCCTGGCGGGGCAGCTTCAGTCGCTCGCGGCGGGTCAGCTCGTCGGCCATCAGCGGGTCTCGTTCATCGCGGCTTGCATATGGCAGTGCTCGTTCGTGAAGCGTTCGTTCCGATCGTGCTCCAAGGCGCGGTAGGAGGCGTTTCGGCGCTCGAGGAGTTCGAAGTCGACGTCGTGCGCGTCGAACTCGGGACCGTCGACACAGGCGAACTGGGTCTCGCCTCCGATCGAGACGCGACAACCTCCGCACATGCCGGTCCCGTCCACCATGATCGGGTTGAGGCTCGCGACCGTGGGTACTCCATGGGGTCGGCTGACTTCGGCGACCGCCCGCATCATCGGGACCGGACCTGCGGCCAAGATGCGGTCGATCCGTCGGCCCGACTCGAGCAGTCGCTGCAACTCGTCGGTGACAAGACCGTGGTGGCCTCGACTGCCGTCGTCGGTGGTCACGAGCACCTGCGTGCAGACCTGCTCGAGTTCGGACTCGAGGAGGACGAGATTGTTGCTGCGCCCGCCGACGATGGCGATCACGTCGTTGCCGGCGTGGGCCAGCGCAACGGCGGCCGGGTAGATGATCGCCGTGCCGACCCCGCCTCCGACTACGACCACGGTGCCAAACTCATCGATCTCGGTCGGCATGCCGAGCGGCCCGGCGACGTCACGGATCAAATCGCCCTCCTCCAGCAGGTTCATCGTTCTGGTGGTTCGGCCGAGACCCTGCACGATCAGGGCGATCCAGCCGTCGTCGGGATCGGAGTCGGCAATCGTGAGCGGGATGCGCTCTCCGCCCTCGTTGAGACGGACGATGACGAACTGGCCGGCCCGGTGTTTGCGGGCGATCTTGGGGGCGTCGACTCGGAAGTATTTCACTTCCGGAGC
>JAOUGG010000373.1 GCA_029857855.1 Acidimicrobiia bacterium
CCATGCGGGCCTCGGCGGCCTCGGCCACCGCGGCGTACTGCTCGTCGGTGTAATCGACCTGCACCGGGAAGTCCATGAACTCCTTGCGCCCACCGTTGGCCTCGACCAGATCGAGCTGAAGCCCGACCGCTTCGCGGATGTAGATCTTGGCCTGCTCGAGGCCGTCGGCCAGAACGGCCTCGTCGACCTTGGGGGCGCCGTTCTCATAGTTGGTCCACGAGCTGGTGGTGCCACCAGCCTCGACCATCATGATGGCCACGTCACCGTTGTCGAGCTGACGACCGGCGACCACGATCTCGAACGACGAGGCGTCGCCTTCGGCGAACGTGGGATGGGGCAGCCACTCACCATCGTCGGTGTAGGCCAGGCGTACGGCGCCGATGGGCCCGTCGAAGGGGATGTCGGACACCATCAGCGCAGCGGAGGCGGCGTTGATGGCGATGACGTCGTGGGGGTGGGCCATGTCGGCCGAGAGTACGGTCACGACGATGTGGGTCTCGTTGCGGTACCCGTCGGGGAACGACGGACGCAACGGCCGGTCGATCAAACGGCAGGTCAGGATGGCGGTGTCGGGGGCCCGGCCTTCACGGCGGAAGAACGAGCCGGGGATCTTGCCTGCGGCGTAGGACCGCTCCTCGACGTCGACCGTCAAGGGAAAGAAATCGATACCTTCCCGGGGGGACCGGGAGGCAGTTGCGGTGACCAGCACGCTGGTGTCGCCCATTCGGGCGAGGACCGAGCCGCCGGCCAAACCGGCGAGTTTGCCTGTTTCCAGGCTCAGGTCTGGACCATCACCGGCGGTGACGGTCCCGGATACGGAAACTTGTTCCGTCATGGGATTCTCCTCTGAACTTGTAGGTGGCGAACGACCTTCGCTCGCCGTTACAGGTCAGATCCCAGATTTTGACCACTCGATCCCGGCTTCGACACCATCGGGTCCTGTCGCATACGACAAGGGCTTCGGTGATGTCAACCTGGTGCGCTTCGGACGGCGGAGTGAGACCGAGGGGCCCAAAACTGGCAGCTGACCTACATCTACAGCAACCCGGTTACTCACCTGGATTGCTTGGTTTGTTCGCGCTGCCGCCGGGATACCGGCGAACAACGCCTTTGGCCATGCTATCGGCAATCCGGGCAAAGGATGTGAATGGTGAAAATGCAACCGGCCGAAACGGGCGTCTGCAACCAGGACGAAATCAGGTGCTACGGAACAAGGCGCTTGGTTTTGTACCCGGCCGGGAGCGCCAGATAGTTGAAACCCCGGTACGGGTACGTGCCTGCCTTGTCGAACTCGGCCGCCGACAGCGGAGCCCGGCCGTAGACGAAGTCGCCGATCGAATGGACCTCGTAGTCGAGCTGCCGAAGATGCTCGTACAGATCCAGGCGATCGTAACCGAAGGCTTTGGTGGACCCGCGGGGACCACATTCGAACAGTACGAGGGGCCGGTCACGTTTCAGGAGGCGGTCCCCGCCCTGGAGAGCGGGAAGTTCGGCGCCCTCGACGTCGAGTTTGATGAAGTCGACAGTCGGAACCGTGCGTTCGACACCGACGGTGGCCCTGTCGATCAGGTCGTCGAGACTGATCACGTCCACATCGATCTCGCCGGCCACCTCGGAGTCGAACGGCGGCCGAAGGCTCGAGAATCCCGATCGTCGGGCCCGATAGAACCGGGCGGAACCCGACGAGGACGACACAGCGGCGTTGACGACCGTAACCGACGGGAACCGCTCGATCAGCACCTTCGCCTTGTCGGGGTCGGCCTCCACGGCCAGGTGTTCACCGTCTGGGGCCAACTCGATCAGCCTCTGCAGCGCCGATCCGATGTGGGCCCCGACATCGACGCAGGTCGAGTCGGCGGCGAGCAACGCCCGGAGGGCAACGTCGACTCTGCGGTCCTCCAGGTACATGTCCCACAACTCGGGATGTCGTATCCGCTGTGGAAACGCGGCCCACCATCGGGCGCGACGAAGCAGCCTGCCGGGGAGCGTCCCGACCAGGCGTCCTTTGAGCGCAACGGTTGGCAGGTTCATCGGTCGTGTCCGCCGAACCGACCGAGCGGCTCGATCAGCGGCGGAGCCCGAGTTCGGCGATCAGCGAACGGTAGCGCTCGACGTCGATCGAGGCAAGGTAGTCGAGCATGCGGCGGCGGCGGCCGACCAGGGCGAGAAGGCCGCGCTGGCTGTGAAAGTCCTTTTTGTGGACCTTCAGGTGCTCGGTGAGGTGGTTGATCCGATCCGTGGCGAGCGCGATCTGCACTTCGGGCGAACCGGTGTCGCCCTCGACACGGGCGAACTTGGTGATGGTGTCACCCTTCGGCTTGAGGTTGGCGGCCTTGTTGCTCATCGTGATCGAATCTCCATGCATGTGGGCCGTGCGGTCGACCTCGGTGGGAGGCGGCACACGGCAACGGTTGAAGTGTGGGACCCTTGGCCCGGCCATTTCGATCGTCGGTTCGAGATCGACGGGTCGAAACAGCAATCCACCATCGTAGCGGCGTCATCCCGACCACCCACCGCAACGCTTCGTTTCCCGGGGCGCAAAGCCCGGCGCTCACTCCCCCTGAAGCAAGGCGCGCGACGCCTCGACATCGCGGTCGAGCTGGGCCCGGAGCGCGTCGACGCCGTCGAACCGCTTCTCACCCCGGAGCCGTCGTTCGAACTGCACCCGGGCGGGCTGGCCGTAGAGATCGCCGTCGAAGTCGAGGAGGTGCGCTTCGATCAGTGAGTGCTCGGCGTGCTCGTAGAAAGTCGGACGGCGACCGATGTTGATCGCAGCCGGCCGCCGAAGGCCGTCGGGCGACAGATACCAACCGGCGTAGACACCGTCGGCGGGAACGGCGAAGCCGGGCTCGACCATCATGTTGGCCGTCGGGAAGCCGATCGTCCTGCCCCGCTGATCGCCGGTGGCGACGACACCTCGTACTTCGTGCGGCCGGCCGAGCAGCCGAGCGGCCAGTGCGACCTCGCCGACGGTCAACGCCCTCCGCACTGCGGAGGACGAAACCGCCGAACCCAGGTCCTCGAAATCGACGTCACCGTGGCCGGTGAGTTTCGAGGAGTCGGAGGGCCGGGCGACCAGTCCGTGCCCGTGGACCTCGAACCCGGCGTGAGCACCAACCTGTTTCAGGAGGTCGACGTTGCCGAGGCGACCCTTGCCGAAGTGGAAGTCCTCCCCGACGACGATCGCTCGGGCGCCCAGGCATCCGAGCAGTACCGAGTCGATGAACTCCTCGGCCGACTCGCCGGCCCGGGCACGATCGAACGGAACGACGACCACGGTGTCGAGGCCGGTCTCCTCCAGCAGTTCGAGCTTGTGTTCGAGGCCGGTCAGCAGTTCAGGGGCCAGATCGGGCCGGAGCACCTTGGCCGGATGCGGTTCGAACGTGACCAGGGCTGATCTGGCCCCGAGGTCGGCAGCCAGCTCCCTGACCCGATCGATGACGGTGCGATGACCGATGTGAACCCCGTCGAACACGCCGATCGTGAGCGCGTGCCCCGGATCGTTCGGGGCGCCGGACTCGGCGGCCGCGGCCCGCTCCCTCGCGGTGGCCTCGGGGTCGGTGATCACGTTCACAGCAATCGAACGTATCGGGTCACGACCCGACCAGCACTTTGGCCGGGCACAGTTCCCCGTCGCGAACCTCGTAGACGGCCAGCAGGTTTCCGTCAGGTCCTCGAACGGCGAAACGGCCCGTACCCCCGCTCGGACCGAGCCGCTGCCCGTAGGACACCCGGGCCGCCACATCGGCATCGACCTCCAAAACCGGCATGGCCCCCAGGAGGACATCGATCGGCTGGAGGGTGAAGTCGTCGAGCGGCTGAGCGGCTTCGAGCGTGATCGCGCCGACCGAGATTCTCCGAAGGTTCCGCAGGTGCGCTCCCCCGTCGAGGGCCCGCCCGAGGTCGGCGGCCAGCGTGCGAATGTAGGTACCCGACGAGCACTCGACCGAAACGGCGAACACCATCGGATCGGCGGTGGAGTCAACGTCGAAGCGGTGCACGGTGACCGGGCGGGCCTTCCGCTCGACCTCCACCCCCTGACGGGCCAGCTCGTGGAGCCGCTTGCCGTCGACCTTGACCGCGGAGACCATGGGCGGAATCTGTTCGATGGCCCCGACGAATCGGGCGGCGGCCTCCCGCACCCGATCCAGTGATAGATCGGCCATCTCGTGGGTGGCGGTGACCTCGCCGGCGGCGTCGAGCGTGGAGGTCTCGGTGCCCATCACGACCTCCCCCACGTAGCCCTTGTCCGAGCCGGTCGTGTACTCGAGCAGCTTGGT
>JAOUGG010000374.1 GCA_029857855.1 Acidimicrobiia bacterium
TCACGTCTTGCCAACGATCCTGTGACACGTTTGTCCTCCTCGTTTCGGGATTGGGTTCAGGATTGACTGTGTTTCCCGCTTACTGTTTCCCACTTGCTACGGCATCCATCATCGCGCAGGCCTCCTTGGCCGCCTGCTCGGCCTCGCCACGTTCGATCCCGACCACGGCCAGCATCATTTCGGCCACGGATTGACGGGCCTCGACGTTGAGTTCGCCGGCCGCCACCCGGAGCGCGGCGGCCGAGGCGATGGCCAGGAGCGCGTCGACCGCGATGCTTTCGATCCCGGCGGGAATGGCGAACCGCCTGGACTCCGAACCGACGGTGACGACCTCGGCCACCTGGTCTCCGAGCAGCTGCCTCAGCCCCGAAGTCGGGTCGAGGAGCCGCCCGAATGCCCGAGCGAAGTCGCGGTCGGCCATCGCCCGATCGAACAGGCCTACTCCGGCCAGCGCAATGCGAACGGCCGGGTCATCGACCGCGTTGCGGGCCTGGCGCATGCCGTCACCGACGACCTGGACCGTCTCATCGATGACACCTCCGATCAGCGCGTCCCGGCCGCCGAAATGATGGTAAATGGTTCCGGGAACCATCCCGGCCTTGGCGGCGATGGCGCCGATCGTGGCACCGTCGATGCCGTCTTCGGCGACGACGGCGGTGGCCGCGGCGAGCAGGCGGCGGCGTGTCCGCTGCCGTTTTCCGGCGTACTGCGACGCCTCCTTGCCACCGACCTCCTTGTAGGGATCGCTTGACTCGACCATCTCCGTGCTCGTCATGTCCCCGTTCACCCTAGTCGCTGATCGATCTGTTCTCAAGATATCCTTCTATCTGCAGATCAAATTTGACAATCAATGTCAAATTTACTTTAGTGATTCAACAGGGGGATCGTTCCCTTCGGCAGGCGGCTCAATCACTGTGCCCACCAACGCGTCGACCCAGCCCGAGACGGAGACAGAACCAAGAATGAGCAGCAAGCCTTCCGACACCCAGAGCGCTCACACGGACGAACCCGTTCAGTCCGACGAAGAACTCTTCGACGCCGCCTTCGAGGCCATCAGGACCTTCAATCCTTTCTTCGGTCCGGCCCCGCTGGCCGAGGTCGAATCCGAACAGAGCGCGCTCCAGCAGATCGGCGTTGCCATGGTCACCAAGCCGGCCGTCGGGCTGCGGCGGGCGGCCGGTCTGGCCACCGAGTCGGCCAAGATCCTGCTCGGTGTGAGTGGCATCGAGCCGACCGAGGACCGGCGATTCAATCACGAGCACTACGAATCGAACCCGATTCTGCGCCGTCTCGGCCAGCAGTACCTCGCCTGGCGCGAGACCGTACACGGCTACATCGACGACCTCGACCTGGGCGAGGGAACCACCAAGCAAGGCCATTTCATGGCCGACCTGGTCACCGAGGCCGTGGCCCCGTCGAACAGCCTGCTCGGTAACCCCAAGGCCATGGAGGAGGCGATCGCTACCCGGGGCAAGAGCCTGCAGCAGGGCTTCCGCAACTGGTTGAACGATCAGGCCTACAACGGCGGCATGCCCGCCATGGTGGACACCGAACCGTTCAAGATCGGCGAGACGATCGCCGTCACCCCCGGAGAGGTGGTCTTCCGCAACGAGGTGCTCGAGCTGCTTCGCTACGCGCCCACCACCACCAAGGTCCGCGAGCGGCCGCTGATGATCGTGCCACCGCAGATCAACAAGTACTACGTGCTCGACCTGGCTCCCGGTCGCAGCCTCGCCGAGGCCGCTGTGGCCGAGGGACAGCAGGTGTTCATGGTCTCGTGGCGTAACGTCACCCCCGAGCAGCGTCACTGGGACATGGATTTCTACGTCGTGTCACTCATCGAGGCCATGGACGCCGTGCTCTCGCTGACCGAGCAGGACGACCTCAACATGCTCGGCGTGTGCGCCGGCGGCATCACCACCGCCGTCCTCAGCGGCTATCTCCAGGCCATCGGCGACAACCGCATCAATTCCACCAGCTATCTCGTCACCGGGCTCAACTGGGGCACCCCGACGCTCCTGGCCGCCATGATCTCCGGGGCCAACACCGGCGCCGTCGTACAACAATCCCAGGCCGCCGGCGTCCTGTCGGGCCGCGATCTCGGCCAGATGTTCGCCTTCCTTCGCCCCAACGACCTCGTGTGGAACTACTGGGTCAACAACTACCTTCTCGGGAAGAAACCGCCGACGTTCGACGTGCTGGCCTGGAATGTCGACTCCACCAACATGCCGGCCGGACTGCACGCCGACTTCATGACGATCTCGGCCCAGAACACGCTGACCGTTCCGGGCGCCACTGAAGTGCTCGGCGAGAAGATCGACCTCCGCCAGGTGAAGACCGACACGTACGTCGTCGGAGGACAGACCGACCACATCACACCGTGGGAGGGCTGCCTCAGCACGATCAACATGGTCGGCGGAGACGCCGAATTCGTGCTCTGCCGGTCGGGACACGTGCAAACCCTCGTTTGCCCAACCGACAACCCCAAGGCGAAGTACCTGTCCATCGACAAGCCGAACACTTCGAAGAACTCGAAGGCCGCCTCGAAGAAGCGTTACACCCCCGATTCGTGGCTCGAGGAGGCAACCGAACATACTGGTTCGTGGTGGTCTCACTGGTTCGAATGGCTCGAAAAGCGTTCTGATGGTCTCGTCAACGCGCCCAAGCGGCTCGACAACGCCGACTACCCCGGCCTCGGACCCGCACCGGGCACCTACGTCCACGAGAAGGCCTGAGCCCGTCGACGACAACACCCCGGAAGCGGTGTCCGACCCCGGCGATCAGCTCGGGCGACGGATGCTCGACCTCTCCGGACTCCGCATCGCGGTCAAGCAGCGGGGATTCTCCACGCCCGACGGGCCGCGGCCGCTCCTGTTGATCAACGGCATCGGGGCGACCGGCGAGCTGTTCGAGCCGTTCGTCGATGCCATGGAGATACTGAGCACTCGGGAGATCATCACGTTCGACGCGCCCGGCGTCGGATTCTCCTCGACGCCGCTCTACCCGCCGACGATCCGGCAGCTGGCCCTGTTGGTGGCCAACTTGATCGATCACCTCGAACACCGCGAAGTCGACGTGCTCGGCCTGTCGTGGGGCGGCGCCCTGGCTCAGGAGCTGGCCTACCGCCACCCCGAGAAGGTCGGCCGGCTCGTCCTCACCGCAACGATGCACGGCTGGACGTCCATCCCCGGCCGACCGGCGGCCATGTCGATCCTGTTGTCGCCTACCCGGTACTACTCGCCCCGGTACCTGTACCAGGTGGCCCCGACCCTCTACGGCGGAGCGATTCGCAACAACCGTCAGCTGATTCGCGAACACGCCCAGATCCGGGCCAGTCGCCCGCCGTCGACACTCGGCTACGCCTGGCAGCTCATGGCACTGCGACGATGGACCAGCTGGCCGTGGCTGCGAGATCTGACACAGCCGACGTTGCTCATGGCCGGCGATGACGACCCGATCATCCCGGCGTCCAACGCCGAGGCCATGGCCCGGGAGATCCCACACTCCGAGCTCGACATCGTCGACGGCGGACACCTGTTCCTCTACACCCAACCGACCGAGATCGCCCGGCGGATCGACCGGTTCCTGGCCGACGGTGACAAGACGCCGAGGGGCAGGGCGAAAGGCCGAATCCGGGGCCGATTCATCACCGAACGGTGACCTGGGCGTCGAAGCGGCGCCCGCCTAACGAACGACGTCGGATTCGGCAAGAGACCGTCGAATGTCGACGTCCGCTTTCGGTACGACATCAGGATGGAACCGGCGGGCGGCCACCTCCAGTGCCTCGGTGACATCGACGGCAACGGCCGGGGCGTCGTCACGCCAACACTCGACGGTGACCGAATCGTGCACCGTCTGCACCGGGAGGGCACGGTCGTAGCGGCCGAGACGCCGGTGAAGCTCGGCGTAGGCGACCAGCATGATGTCGGCTACGCCACCCTGAATGGGGGCGTTGCGCCAGGCGTTGACCATGGCCGAAACACGCTCCTTGGCCGCCCGATCCAACAGCCCGTGTGCCACCTGCTCCCCCATCTCGGCGGCAATGGCCTCGATGTAGAGCCGGCGCAGCGACCGGTCGTCGAACTCGCGGGCCAGACGGGCGTCGATGTCGGCGGGGTCGGCCGCCGTCGGCTCGAGACGGAGTCCGTGCTCCTGTTCGAAGGATCGACGAACCGCAACCATTCCGGCGGACGGCCAGCGCAGACCGTCGAGCACCGCCGCCAGGAACAGCCGATCGAGGTGGAGATTGAACTGCTGGCGACGACCCGACAGCGTACGG
>JAOUGG010000375.1 GCA_029857855.1 Acidimicrobiia bacterium
GCGCTGAGACCGGCGTAATCATGTGCCGGTACATCGAAGAGCGGCCCGGTCCCGAACACCGCCGAATGGATGGCACCGCCGATCGACGTGGCCACGACGAGAGGCACCAGAGACCGGATCGACAGCTCGAAGAGAAGCAATTCGATCGCCAGCAGGATGGCGGCCAGCGGCGCTCCGAACGTCGCCGCCATGCCTGCGGCGGCACCCGACGCCAGGAGGATCTTCCGCTCGGACGGCGTCACCGGCAGCACCTGGCCGACGAGCGACCCGATGGCTCCTCCGGTGACGATAATCGGCCCCTCGGCCCCGAACGGCGCCCCCGTTCCTATCGCCACCGCAGCCGACAGCGGCTTGGCCAGCGCCGCCCGCGGCGCAATGCGACTCTGTTTCCGGAGTACCGCCTCCATGGCTTCGGGGATGCCGTGACCCCGGATGATCGGCGCGTACCTTGCCATGACGGCGATGATGATCGCCCCGATCGCGGCGGCGATCGGCAGCCGGGGCGACGGAGCGAGTGTGGAGATCTCGGGGATCTCACCCCAACCCCACTCACCGAGGAGGGCAACCCGGGTGATGAGCCCGATCGTGCGGACCAACAGGTACGCGGCGCCGCCGGCCAAACCGCCGACAAAGGCGGCCAGTGAGACGAGCAGGAGGAGTCGCCGACCGGTTGCCGAACCTGTGACCGCCATCAGCGGTGGGCGACGAGCACGGGTCTGCTGCCGAGTCCTGTCCGCTGCACACCCTCAACATACCCCGAGGGGTCACCCGCAACTCGATGAACCCGGACCGCCAACGAACAGGAGTCTGGTCGGGGCCGACCGGAGCCATCCTTGGTCCCGCCTCAGGTCGGCGAGCACACGATCTCGTAGCCGGCGCGGGAGAGGAAGGAGGGCATGCCTCGGACCGCCTCACGGTCCTTGTCCTTGACATCCTCGCTCAACTCGTCCCACGGGATCAGAAACGGCGTGGTCTTGGCCTCGACGTCCTTGGGCCCGGGCGTCCATCCGGAGCGGAGCCGATCCTCGACGAACCGCTCGTGCTCCATCTTCGCCATCAGCTCGACCTCGTCAGGAGCGAAGACCACTTCACCGGCATCCCAATCGGTCAACGGAGCGATGGCCTTGCCGATGGCGGCGAGCTTCGTCCCGATGTGGGCGGCCTGATCGCGGTTCGATTCCTTCAGCCCCTCGGGGAGCTGTTCCCAGGGCACCATCGAGGGATTGGTGGCCGAGGTGTTCTGTCGTCGCCGTTCGTTTGCGAGGTACTGGTCATGGATCGCTCGGGCCAGGATCTCGTAGGTACCACCGAGGAGGAGGCTGGGCGCCATGGTCTGATCCACCACGTTGAACGAACGTATCCGGTCGACCTGGCTCGGACCGTCGATCAGTCGGCCGAGACTTCGGGCATGATCCAGCTCCGCCACCACGAGCGGCTTCGGGCTGTTCAGTCGATCGTGCACCGCAAAAGCGGCTTGGAGTGAGGCGGAGTCGTCGTCGATGCAGACGTAGGCCACGGAGGCGCTGGTACCGTCCAGCACCCCACTGTCCAGCGGCTCGATCTCGGTCTCGACGGCAACGAGTTTCGCAGCGTGGTCGAGGTGTGGATAGTGGCTGCGCAGCCGATTGAGCGTGGTCACGGCCCGCGGATCGAGGACGGTGACGACGACCGGGTTCCCGTCTGCGTTTGGCCTCGCCCGCCATTGGCGGGCAAGCTCGACGATCACGCTTTGGCCGAGTCGGTTCAGACCGACGACCATCACGTTCGGGCTGTCGCCGAACTCATCGGATATGAACGGTGGGTATGCCCTGAGCAGGAGCCGGGCCCCCAGTTCATCGGTGTTGAAGAAGTCGAGACGGGAGCCGGGGCGCGAGGGGGCGGCGAGTTCCTCGGCGCGGAGGAGTGCGCAGAGGTCGGGATCGCGAACCCGGGCGAGACACACGAGAGCCGACCCTCGCCTTCGGGACACGAGTTCGGACGCGCCGAGTATGACGTCGGCGTTGGTGTCGTCGGCTCCGATCGTCGAGACAAGATAGGCGGCTCGGTCCAGGCGAAGCCGTTCGAGTATGGCGCGATGGCGAGCGTCGCCGAAGACAATGATCGCGCCTTGCCGGCGTAGTGAGGTGGCGGCCGGGTTCGACTCGTCGACGTCTATTCCCACCACGCCATGCCCGGCTTCGAGCAGCCTGGCGACGAGTCTGGCTCCGGAATCGCCGAGGCCGCACACGACGACGTGTCCCCGCTCGCGACGGAGCCGCCACTCCCTGAGCTGGTCCTGGAAGGCAACGGCAACTGCGGTCAGGACGGCCACGGCCGAGACCGTTGGTGCGGCTAGACGAGCTACTTCCAGTTGCCACGGCGGATTGGTTTCGGGCACACTGCCGGACTCGAGCGTGAACAGCTGGAGGCTGAGGTAGACGACGTCGAGCGGCGACTTCTCGACATTCCGACCATCGAAGTATTCCCGGAACCCGACAACGCCCAGGGCGAACGTGAGCAGGGTGGCGACTCCGAGCAGCGGCCATCGAACCGCGTGCCACCACGAAAGCCCGAAGCGCACCAAGCGCGTGCCAAGGGCCGACGTCCGCTTGCTCCATCTGCTCGGGGAAGGCCTATTCATGGTTCGTCGAGCTCACTCGTGGACGGGACAAACTCCTCCCGTTCCGACTCAATGCCTCGCATCCCAGTCATTATTGAGCTCATAGGGACCGGTGCCCAGGGACCTTGGACCTGGCGGCGCATCGTTTCGTGATCGTCGCCGAGTCTGGTGAGATTGGGGACTTCAGACTCTTGTTGGGTGAGGTTGTGGTGGGGAGACTGATGCTTGTTAGGGAGCGATGATGAGTCATGACGTGTTTGTCAGTCATTCCTCGAGGGACAAGGTCGTTGCCGATGCGGTGGTGGCGGGGCTCGAACAGCAGTCCTTGCGTTGCTGGGTTGCGCCTCGCGATGTGATTCCGGGGTCGCTGTGGGGGGCGGCGATCGTTGAGGCGATTGAGTCGGCTCCGGTGATGGTGCTGATTCTGTCGGCGAACTCTAATGGTTCACCGCAGGTGTTGAGGGAGGTGGAGCGGGCTGTTGCCTCCAACACCATCATCGTGCCGTTCCGGATCGAGGAGATCGACCCGTCGGGGGCGATGGCCTACTACCTGGCTACCGAGCATTGGCTGGATGCGTTGACGCCGCCTCTGGAGGCACACATTGGGCGTTTGGCGTCGTCGATTCGGGCGTTGTTGGGCACCGACGAATCCAAGGCTGTACCACCCCCGGCGCCGGCCACAGTACCGACTCCCACCGCAGCGCGGCCCGGCCGTCGTACCCTGATCGTGATCGCCGGGGCGGTGCTGGCGGTGTTTCTGGCCGGGGTAGTGGGTCTGGTGGCCATTACGGGTGGCGGAAACGGTGACACAGCCACAGTCGCCGGTGACACGGCCACGGTCGCCGACGACGACCAGACCGCGGCATCTTTCGATCAGACGGCGGCATCCGACGACCAGACGGCGGCAACCGCTGACGAGACCACCGGCGGAGAAACCGCGCAGTCGACCGATACCGAAACGGGGGCCGAGCTTCAACTCACGAGTTATGTCTGGGATGACGATGCGGGATGGACCGAACACGCCTCGTGGGTGAGCGGTACGACCGACAGCTCGTTCGTTGCCGTTCTCTCGGCGTGGAATTGGGATCCAGACTATCCAGCGGTCACCGTCCGATTCGACGACTTCATGTCGTCAGACTCAGGCGACAGCTTCGATACTGATTCTCTTTCCGCCATCTGGCAGGTGAACAAGGTTGGCGTAGATGGCCTTGTCTATGGTGCTGCCGAGTCGGCCGGGGCCACGGTGGCAATCGAGGATCGTCAGCTCGTCATCCGTCTCACAGAGGGTCTGGCATCCGCCACGTCGGAGAAGCGGGTTGATCTCTTCCATTCGGTCGACCTCGACGGGGACTTCGATCTCTCCGTGCGATTCAGCCTCGACGACGACTTCTACTCACTCGCATCAGGTGCGCTCAGCCTCACCGTCGTCTGTTCTGCCTGCCCCGAGGACTTTCAGGCCGGAATCATGCTGCTGGGAAACACCTATCAGTCGTGGGACATAGCCGGCTCCGAATCCCGCACCCTGGCTGGGACGTCAGCGGATCAGTTGGAAGGCGGCTTGAGGTTGCGGGGGACGATGGTCGGGGGGTGACGGCGCGTCCTCGCAGCGTCGGCGGTGATCAGAGCGGGCGCCTGTAGTGGGTCGCCCGACCTTCGAAGAGT
>JAOUGG010000376.1 GCA_029857855.1 Acidimicrobiia bacterium
GTGGGACGACTTCCCGCCCAGCGCTCGCAAGGCAATGCTGTGGTGGGTGATCAGCGCGGCGAGGGACGACACCCGGGCCCGGCGGATAGCGACCATTGTCGAGAGGGCAGCGAGAGGGGAGCGGGCCCAGGGGTACCGCCCGCACTGACAGCTGGCGGACATGGGGGCCGGGCGTCGCATCCGCCCCGGTTGTTACCCGGCCTGCGCTTCCACGCGGTTGGTGCCCGCCGAGCATCTTCTGAGCGATCGGGCACTGATCCCGGACTGTTGCCCTCGTTGTCGGACGGCCACGAACCTTGTAGAGAGCCGTTGGGCTGCTGAGCGGGTTGATCGGTGCCGAGACTCCTGTGAACTGGCCAAGCGGCCCTGACTCAGCGGGGAGGGACCTTGGTCTCTGTCGGTGGGATGCTGACGATGCGACACTGAGGTGGTGGGTCCCAGTGGTATTTCGGTGTCGTCGTTTCGGCGAAGACGTCGTCATGGTGCGTGCCGCTGGTCTGGAACCGGTGTTGCTTTCGATGATGGATAGTGCGCTGGTCGTTGACGGGCTACGCAAGCGTTACGGCGACACGATGGCCGTCGATGGGGTCTCCTTCGAAGTCGCCGCCGGTGAGATCTTTGGGATCATTGGGGCGAACGGGTCGGGCAAGACAACAACGGTTGAGTGTGTGCAGGCTCTGCGCCAAGCCGACGCAGGATCGGTACGCGTCTTTGGCATCGACCCCCAGACCGATCGGGCGTCCCTTCGCAGCGTGGTTGGGAGTCAGCTTCAAGAATCCGAACTACCAAATCGGTTGCGGGTCTGGGAAGCACTCGATCTGTTTGCCTCGATCTCGCCGACATCGGCGGACTGGCGGGAGCTACTCGCCGATTGGGGTCTGGCCGAAAAGAAGGACGCGGCGTTCGCCAGCCTGTCGGGTGGCCAACGTCAGAGGTTGCTCGTCGCGCTCGCCTTGGTCAACAGCCCGCGTTTGGTGTTTCTCGACGAGATGACCACAGGTCTCGACCCTGCCGCTCGCCGCGTCGCCTGGGATCTGATTGACCAGATCCGTCTCGGCGGCACGACCGTGGTCTTGGTGACGCACTTCATGGACGAGGCCGAACGGCTCTGTGACCGTATTGCCGTGTTCCGGCAGGGTCGTATCATCGCGGCCGGCTCGCCCCAGGGACTCGTGGACGCCCACGCTGGAGATGCGACGGTGCACTTCAGCACCGACGAAGCCGACCTGTCCTGGCTTGCCAACTCCCAGGGGGTCGAGCGGATCGACCGGGCCGGTTCACGCGTCACTGTTCATGGAAGCGGCCCGCTGCTCGCGCACACGGCGGCAACCCTCGTTGCCCATGGCATCGCGCCGCTCGATCTGCGCACGGAGCGCAAGACGCTCGAAGACGCCTTCTTGGCCCTCACCGCCCGACAAGGAGGGACTACGGCGTGAAGGCCCTGCGCAAGCTGACCTGGATCGAACTCAAGCTGTTTACTCGGGACCCGCTCAGTTTGGTCTTCACGCTGGCATTGCCGTTCTTCTTTCTGATCGTCCTCAACGGCGTTTTCGGTAACGAGGTCGAAACCGATCCAGCGGAGGACGTGTGGCGGGGTGTCGGACCGGCTGACTACTACGTGCCGGCTTACCTCGGTTTGGTGATGTCGGCAATCGGTGTCTTGAGCATGCCGACAAGGCTCGCCAGCTATCGCGAGCGTGGCGTCCTGCGCCGCTTCCGCGCCTCCGCCATGCCGCTCTGGGCAGTCTTGGGCTCCCAGATCGCAATCGCTCTTCTGACCGCAGTCGTCGGCGCCGTATCCATCACGATTGCGAGCACGCTGATCTATGGGACTGACCTTCAGCCAGCCGACAGCCTGGCATTCGTTCCGGCGTTTGCCTTGGCCGCGTTGAGTTTCGGAGCTCTGGGCGTGTTGTTGGGATCAGTGATGCCTACCTCGCGATCCGCCCAGGGCGCCGGGATCATGCTCTTCTTCGTCATGTTCCTCCTCTCAGGGTCCGGACCGCCACGTGAGGTACTCACCGGCCCCATGAAGGCTCTCGGGAACCTGCTTCCACTAACGCACGTCATCACGCTCCTCCAGGACCCCTGGCTCGGATTCGGCTGGAACACTGGAGCCTCGATCATCGTGGCGAGCATCCTCGTCGGCTCCGTCGCGCTCTCGATCCGCTACTTCCGTTGGGAGTAATTCCTCCATCCCCCTCGTGAACCAGGACGCCAGGGAGTGCCCAGAACTGCTGGGGGAGTGGGATCGAGGTGCTGAGAAGCGCCAGGCAACGTCGAGGGATGGTGAGCGGCATGGCTACCACTTTGGCTACCAGCCCCGAGGGTCGGGGGTCCGGCCGACGTTTCCGAGCGCTAGGCGAGTGCCTGTTTGGACGACCTCGTGATTTCCCGAGCGATTGTTATCGGCCTGTGTTCCATGATGCGGCCCAACGGCGATCGGCCGCTGCGGCCAGGATGCTTCCGTTGGTGTTGTTGAAGATCCACGTCATCATGATGGAGATCGCGATCCACGCCATCAGACGGGTTCCGAAGAACGTCCCGCTGTGCTCGTCCTCGGGGATGAACCACAACGGGATGTGCCAGGAAGCCCAGATGGCACCGAGCACAACGCTTGAGACCAGAGCATTCCATTTGGCCTGGAACCTGGGTAGGACGTAGCCGCGCCACCCGAACTCCTCACTCATGCCTCCGTTGATGAAGGTGTTGGTCATCAGGACTCCGACGAAGCCTGTCAGCCAGGCGTCTTCGAAGAACGGATAGGGCTCGCCATCGAGGGTGCGGGTGACCAGGTTGGAGACCAGTTTCAGCGCCGGGAAGAATAGCAGGGCCACGAGGAGCCACTTGATGCTCTGGTCACGGTTCCAGAAGCGCCCCCAGAGGCTTCGAACGCCGGCTCGGCCCTCGCTGATGGCCGTAGCTACGAACCCGGCGATCGTGGGTCCGAACGGCGTGATAGCGAGGAGAAGCAGCATCGGGCTGAGTTCGACCTCGTCTGTGCCCGCGCCGGCAGGCCATGAGAGCACGTCGAAGACGAACAGTGCCCACCAGGACCAGGACCATCCGAAAGCGATCAGCAGGAAGACCACCAGGTTCCGGCCCTCGAAGGCGTTTGCCCTGAACCCGACGGCCGGAGTCTTCGTCACAACAGACATCACAGTTGCCCTATGAGCTCGTCGGAGAGGCGACAGCGAAGAGTGGGCCCCGAACCGTGACGGTCGCACACGAAAGAAGTGGCCGCACACTCGGACCTCGCGTCGCGATCGACCTGACGTCCTGTCCAGAGTGGCGTCGATCTCGATGAGCGCGCATCGGCAACTCCTTGGCGTCGTTCGACACCGTCTCCTACATCCTGGTGGGACGACGGATCGCTATGTAGAGCGGAATGTCACGAACAGGAGCCTGTCGGTCAGCCGGTTGAGCTCCCAATCAGGATTCACCCCTCCGAGGCGTTGAGAGCTCGGGATCACCTCTCAACATTGGCGGTCCGGTCGCTGCGGGAATGCGAACACGCAGGGGTGCGATGAGCGTTGCCGACCCCCTGCTCCCAAATCGTGAACCAACCCGCCAAGACGCGCTGAGAAGCGCTAGGGCAAGGGGGTGGCGGTGCCGAGGAACGCTGGTGAACGCTGGCCGATGGTGGGGCTGATGGCTACCACTTGGGCTACCAGTCGGCTCCGCAGTGACTAGGGTGCGTCGTTCTCGAGCGCACGGGAAGTGCCTTCGATTCCGGATGGTTCATGGTCGATCTCGGATCGGGATCCGTCTGGGTACCCGGTAACCGTATCGGTCCCTACAACGACGATGTTGGCAAACCGGCCAGTTCCGGTCGCACCGGTAGATGGCGCAACAGCCGTGACGGTTCCATCGGGGTTGAGCGCCCATTCCGCCGTGAAGCTGATGTTGATCTGGTCGCCGTTGGCGGCCGTGTACGAGGCCAGCCCGGCACTGGTGAAGAACACCGGATCGAAACGTCCTATGACCTCCAAATCGAAGCGCCCCAGGTGCGTAGCCTGCCCCTCGCCAATGCTGCGTCCGCCGAAAGTGCCTGGCGGACATACGACGTCAGTGCTGTCCACTGGTTGAGCGGTCCGGCTTTCAATGCTCCTCGGGTACGGGCGGTGCAGATCCTCGACTGCACGAAACCTGGCCGTGGGACGACACCAGCTCTACCCCAGCAGCCATGCCGACCGGCACAAGGGCATCACGACATGGCCCGAAGGGTGCCGTCGAGCACGGCCGTAGGTGGGCGCGC
>JAOUGG010000377.1 GCA_029857855.1 Acidimicrobiia bacterium
CAGTGGACGGACCGTGACCGATCAAACGCTGTCGGCCACCTGACGCACCCGCTCGGCCAGCAGGCGGTGCGCGATCGAGTCGGCGGCCCGAAGGTTGCCGCCACTCTCGGCATGGATGGCGGCCACATCGCTGGCGGTGAATACCACGCCCACAGCCCGCCCGGCAATGGCCGCCGCCTGCAAGCGGCGATCGAGGACGACGGCCAGCTCCGACGGTGACACCGGTCCGAGGCGATGGGTGCGCACCTCGAGGCCGGCCCGCCGAGCAACCCCGGTGAGATTCCGGTGGGTGCCGACAAACACGGTGGCCCCGACCAAACCCAGCTGCTGGAGCCATCGCCTACGCAGCGGTACCGGCATGCGGTCGATCTCGTCGCCGTAGACCAGGGCGCCGACAGGTGGCGGCCGCCAACGGTCACGGTAGGGGCGACGGGGAATGTAGTGCAGCGGTCCGGGCCGGAGCCGCCGCCACTCGGCGAGATGCGTCGACTTGCCCATTCCCTGATCGCCGATGACCTGGACCAACACCCTCGAACCCGCAGGCGGCGGGGGAGCGAGGCCGCGGTCCACGAACCATGGCCCGGTCACCGGCTCGTGCGGATCGTCGGATACGTCGGCGCTGAACGGGTTGTTCCGGAGCCCCACCTGGTGGTACCGGTCGAATCGGCTTCCGGCCGACCCGGTCCCGTCTTCTGCCGCCGAGCTTCCGTCCATCAGCCACTCACCATCAACGAAGTGCCGTCGGTGGCAGCGGGTGTGGTTGAAGGTAGTAGCCTCGGCCGCCCGCCGGGATCACCACGAACTCGACCGACGTCTTGCGATCGACCCGCAGCCGCAGATCGGTTCGGGCCTCCACGGCCCAACGCACCCGGAACAGCGAACCGTCGTAGGAAACCGGCGCTGTCGGGGAAACGTCGAGTGAGAACTGTCCGTACAGGGAGCCGTCGACGTTGACGTCGAACGCCTGCACCGGACCGATCCAGCGGTCACGGTCACCCCGACCCTCTGTCTCGCAGCGGAGCGTGACCCGGACCTCCCGGATCCGCTCGGTCGTCGGATCGATCCCCTCGGCTCCGGGGAGGCTCACTCTGCCCTGAACCGGTCGGCCGACCTCGACGAACCAGTCGTCGATCTCGATTCGGGGTGTGACGGGATTCACGATCCGACCTCCGGGTTGGGTCCACCGAAGGGTCCGCCGGCCAGCCTGCCCTCCCCGATCAGGGTTGCGGCGTCGAGCACAGGCTCGACTTTCAGGTCGACCCTGGCCGCCGTCCGCTTGCCGAACGGTTGACCAAGGCGGGTGTCGAGCCGCCACCGGACCTTGTTGTGATCGAGATCGATCGTGGGCGCACCGGCGTCGAACGGAATGGCCACCACCAGGACCGCCTCCACCCCGTCGGCCATCGGATTGGTCGACGCGGAGGACCGGACCCGGACCACGTCGTGGGTGTCGGTCCTCGTGTCGGTGCCAACCGTGTACTCCACCCACTCCTCGCACACCAGCTCGGTTTCGACCCGGAGCTGCGCCGGAAGACGTCCCCGGGCCCGGGCCGAGATCGGCTGACGGCGGTACACCGCGGTCATCGTCCGCCCGAGTTGGGGTGGCCACGGCGTGAACTCGACGGTCGGGTTGGCCCAGCCCGTCAGCCGCTCGGTCAACGTGGTCGAGCCCGACGTCGCCGCCGCTGCCAGTAGAGCCAGCAGCGGAACGAACAGCACAACGCCCAGCGCCCTCGGGATCAGGTACGACAGCCCGGAGCCACCGCTGTTCCACAGCAGGATCCCCACTGCGGCCGCCATCACGGCGAGCACGCCGCCCACGATCACGACGACCCGTGCCACCGTCGGTTTGGCCTCGACCACCTGGGAAACGGGTGCCGGTGCAGGGCGTCCATCGTCCATGGCCGCCACTCTAGTTTGTCGAAAGCGCCTCGTCCGCGGTCGCCGGGCAACCGGTTGGCTTCGGGGGCAATGCTGCCCAAACGGCCTCAGCCCCTTCTGTCGAGGTGGGATCGACAAGTAGGGTTTTGAACTACGGCGCTGACTACGGGTGCGACTCCGTCGTACCTCCCTGGGCGAGTAGCGGAAGCCTTCACGGACAACGCACCATGACGCTGGGAATGAGAGGGGGCGCTCGCCGATGATGGGTCGGGTCGAGGTCGAAGGCAGACACCTTCGGCTGAACGGAGAGCGGTTCGTGGTCCGAGGCACCGCCTACGGCCGCTTCGCCCCCCGGAGCGACGGCGCCCGCTATCCCGAAGGTCCCCGCCTGCAGGCCGACCTGGCGTCGATCGCGGCCGGCGGCCTCAACACGATTCGCACCTTCGACGTGCCACCGGCCGATCTTCTGAGCGCCGCCGCCGACATGGGCCTGCGGGTACTCGTCGGACTCGACTACCCCGACTGGCGGTTCGAGCCCTTCCCCGACCGCTCCAGTGGTCACCGAATCGCGGCGGCCGGTCTGGCCGCCGTCGACCGGCTGTTCGAGCGGGTCGACGATCCGGACGTGCTCCTCGCCGTGTCGGTCGGCCGGAACCTCCCCGCCGACCTGGTGCGGGTCCATCACACCGAAGCGGTCGCCGAGACGCTGTCGTCGATCGTCGGCAGAATCCACGAGCTGGAGCCCACGGTTCTGGCCACCTACACAGGGCGTGACGACGCCAACGCACTGATGACCGTCGACGGCTGTGATCTGCTGTCGATCGTGCTCGGGGCCGAATGCGGGAAGACGTTCGACCGGAACCTGCACCGGCTTCAGCAGGCCATGCCGGCCAGACCCATCGTCGTCACCGACCTCGAACCCCCGTTGACCGGTGAGACGGCAGTGGTGCAGGCCCAAGACCTGGCGGATCGACTCAACGCGCTCGATCGAGCGGGCTGCGCCGGAGCAACCGTTGCGACCTGGGTCGATGAACCCCTGGCAACCGAAGGCCCCACCACCTTGCGGCCGGCCTCACTGGCGACGACGGACAGGGCCCTCAAACCGCTCGGCCGCTGCGTGGAAATCTGGGCCCGGCAGAACGTCAAGGACCTGCGCCACACCTGGCCGAGAGTGACCGCCCTCGTCCGCGCCCACAACAGCGAATCGACCATCGAACGATGCTTATCGGCCCTCGAGCTGAGCGACTACCACGACTTGGAGGTCATCGTCTGCGACGAAGGCTCCACGGATCGAACTCTCGCCCTCGCATCCCGCTTCCCGTTCGAGGTGCTGCATCCGGAGCGATCCGATGACACGAGCCGGCCGAACGGCCTCGAAGCCGCGTCCGGCGACATCGTGGCGTTCCTCGACGCCGACGCCGTCTGCCATCCCCTGTGGCCCTGGTTCCTGGCCCTGGCCTTCGACTCGACCGACCGGGTCGCCGTGGTGACCGACCACCTGGTTGGCATCGACGCGGACGCCGACCACAGCTCGGTGGCCCTCGCCGCGGCCGCGCTGGCCGATCTGGGCCGGCTGCCGGATGTCGATCCCGCGGCTGCACTGGTGGCCGGAGTCGACGGCCTCGCCGTTCGCCGCTCGGCCATCGGCACCGCCCGATTCGGCACCGGCTCAGCGGTTGCCGCCGGCGAGCACCTGATCCGGCAACTCGGTTCCCATCCGAATGACAGCATCGGTACCGCACCGGCCGCTCAAGTCGTTCGACCGGCCCCCGACCACCTCGGGGCGGTCTGGTGCGACGCCGCCCGTCGCGGGCGGCTCGATCGGCAGGCGATCGAGCCGTCGTTGACCGCCAAGGAGGGCCCGAGACGGATCGTGGCCGAACTCCTGGCCTCGATGCTCACCGGCGAACGGCCGCCTCGGCCCGTCGCCCTCCGAGCCGTGCTCGATCAAGTGGTTCCGCTTCTCACGGTCGCCGCGGTGCTTGGTGCCGCGATCGTCGTGGCCGGAGCCACCGTCGCCGGTCTGGTGATCGCCGGAACCGCCGTGCTCCTGGCCGCCGTGCCCGCTTCGGTCGTCGCCCACGACGTCGTTCACCACGTCGCCAACAACGCCGCCGCCGAAGGTCGCGGTCGGAAGAGGGCTGCGATCGGCCTGGCCGTCGCCGTCGTCATCCTGCTCGAACCCCTCGCCCGCGTCTGGGGTCGGCTTCGGACCCACCCCCGGCCGCTGCCTCCTGCCAACCGATCCTGGACCGGCGACCGCGACCACTTGCTGAGCGAGCTGCGGTGGCGCCTCGGTCTTGCCCACCTGTCGGTGTTCACACCGGCGAACCGCCGCCGCTGGGACATCGAGGTTCGCTGCGGGTGGTTCC
>JAOUGG010000378.1 GCA_029857855.1 Acidimicrobiia bacterium
GGCGTCGACGTAGTCCACGGCGTCGCGGACACTCTTCAAATCCTGCAGATCCTCGTCTTCGATGCGGAAACCGACCGTTCGCTCCCCCAGCTCCTCCTCGAGCGCCTCAACGAGTTCGATCAGGGCCAGCGAATCGGCCTCGAGGTCGTCGGCGAACGAATCCCCCTCGCGGATCTGATCCGGTTCGATCTCGAGAATGTCGGCCAGGCGGTCACGAATGAGCTCGAAGATCTGATCGCGGGTCATTGGCGGCTGCTCCATGTGGGTTTCGGCTGGCACTCGATTGGTCCTTTCCTGGCACGTTGACCCGACCTCAGGACATTGACAAGGTCGAGAAGGTACCCAAACGCCACCGCCGCGGGCGGCGTGGCTTTCGGAAGTACTCCCTCACATGACCCCCGAGCGGTTGTCAACGACCGATATCGTAGCAAGCCCAACCTACGGTTGACGCACCATGGGCGCTCCAACCACGTGTCAAAACCGCTGAAGCGACACTCTTTTCGCCCGATTTGCCCCGATTTCGTCGCTCGCGACGGAATCGTTCCGAATCGGAGCGTCACCCAGGGATTTCCACAGCCTCGCGGATTCGGCCGAGTACATCGGTTCGAGCCATCTCGTCGGCCGTACGGATGGCGTTGGCGATCGTGGTGGTCGACGACGACCCGTGCGAGATCAACGTGACCCCTCGGGTGCCGAGCAACATGGCCGCGCCGGTGGCTTTGGCGTTGAAGTGGTGAAAGATCGGAGCGAGTTCCTCGGCCACGGCGGCGGCCGAATCGCCGCCGACCCTCGCCCCTCCCCGGTCGACGGCCTCGGAGATCGAGTTACGGAAGATGTCGTAGAAGCCCTCGAGGGACTTCAAGGTGACATTTCCGGTGAAGCCGTCGCAGACGATGACGTCGGCCACTCCGGCCATCAAATCACCGCCCTCGACGTTGCCGACGTAGTCGGCGTTGCACTGGGAGGCCCATTCCGGCTCCTCCAACAACGCACAGGCCGCCTTGACCATCGCGTTGCCCTTGCCTGCCTCCTCACCGATGGTGAGCACCGCCACCCGGGGCCGTTCGATGGAGAAACGGTGACGGGCATATGCCGTACCCATCCGGGCGAACTGGACGAGCCATTCGGGCTGGCAGTCGGGGTTGGCACCGCAGTCGAGCAGGGTGGTCGGCGTGCTGTCGAGCACCGGGAAGGGAACAGCGATCGCAGGTCGGGACACGCCCTTGATCCGTCCGAGCCGGAGCAACGACGCGGCCATCGCAGCACCGGTATTGCCGGCGCTGAGCAGCGACGACGCCCGTCCGTCACGGACCGCCTCGGCCGCCCTCACGATCGACGAGTCCTTCAGTTTCCGGACGCTGACCGCGGGATCGGCGTCCATCGCCACGACCTCGCTGGCCGCCAGGACCTCCAGATCACCGACGTCGCCGAGGCGCTCGGGATCGCCCACGAGCAGAATGGGCACGTTGTCACGTTCGGCCGCCAGACGAGCGCCTTCGACCACGACGGCAGGCGCGTGATCGCCGCCCATTGCGTCGACGGCCACCGGCGGTCGATCGGAGGTCCCGTCCGTTGTCGCCAAACTATCGGTGTGCCCACCGGCCACGTCTCATCCCCCGGTTGTAGAGGCCGAATGCGGCCCGGTGGCGGGCCTAGGCTTCGACCTCGATCGCCTGCCGACCCTTGTACCAGCCACAGGATCCGCACACTCGATGCGGCAGCTTGGCGGCACCACAGCGGTCACACGTGCTGCGGGCAGGGGCGGACAGCTTCCAGGCGGCGGCCCGCCGGCTGCGGGTCTTGGACTTCGACTTCTTTTTCTTTGGAACAGCCACGGCAGCAACCCGAGATCATCGTGTCGGGGATGCTCCGCTGGGATGGTTCATCCCGATGGATCGGAGGCCCGACGCTTGGTAAGGACAGATACTTCGCCAACGGCACCCGGGCTCTCGGCCACGGGACCGGAGGACGTGACGGAGCACGTCTTCAGGCGACAAGTCAGGCTACCGACTTCATCGCCATCCTCCACCTACCGGCCATCGACCGTCGACGCGGCGTCGCCGGCAGATGGCCGGGCCGCGACCGTGAACGTATCGACCAGTGCCGGCTCCGGGGTGTCACCTTCGACCACCGGTCGCCCGTCGACCCACCGGAGATCGAGATCCGGAACGTCGGGGAAACCGATCACATGACCGACGATCCGATCATCGCTCACCTGGAGCCGGACGAAGTGTTTGTGGCCGGCCAGTCGCATGCCGACGAACAGCTCGTTGAGATTGATGCGGAAGTACTGGGCGACCACCAGGTACAGGGCGAAAGCCAGTAGACCGAACCCGGCGCCGATCAAGCCGGTGATGACGGTAAAGCTCGCGGTGGGCCAGCTGGCGATCAGGCTGTCGGCCCACAAAACGCCGGCCAACGGCGAATCGAGTTGCGGTATCGACTCGGTCAGTCGGGCGGCCACCGCAACCGCCGCCGTGGCCGCGACCCCGTGGAACACGAGATGGAGCCCGGCCGCCGGAGCGGCGACATACCAGCGGCGACGGTGGGCCTTCGCCATGGCGAACAAGGTGAGCGCCATCAGGCCGGCGATGGCCCAAGCCCCCACGTTGTGCATCGCCCCCCACAGGACCTGCAGCTGGTCCTGCCAGAACGGACCGGCCGTGAACGGCTCCAGCACCTCGACCGGTTCGGTGGCCTGCTCCGATCGGGCGAATGCCTCCCGGGCCCCGGCCCTGGCGGCCAGACCGAAAAGCGTGTAGATGACTCCGAACACGGTGCCGAGTTCGGGGTTACCCCACGGGATGCGCCACAGCGCCGTCACCCCGGTTCGCCGCGAGGTGCCGCGGTCGGGCCACTCGTGTTTGGCCTCGTACTCGGTGTCCTCCGACAACGAGAACCGCCACGGGAGATGGAGACGGCGCGGCGCTTCGAGGGTCGAGGCCAGGTAGGCCCCTCCCCCGCCGGCCACGACGACGGTCGGCATCCTGGCGTCACGGATCGGTTCGTGGCGGGCGTAGAAGTGTTTGTCGCCGGTCATGACCAGGCGCACGGCCTCCGGTGCCGTCGATCCGAGCGTCTTTTCGAGGAAGTAGGTGAGGCGGTTCCACTCGTCGGAGGCCTCGGTTTCGTCCGCGGCCCCGAACCGTTCCCGCAGCGACTGCAGCCACTGCTCGAACCAGCCTCGCTCCCCCCGGCCGAACCAGGCGGGCTTGCCGGTGCACAGGATGATCCGGGCCTCGGCCGGCATCATGGCCGCCGCCTGGCGGAAATACTGCATCTGGGGAGTGTCGATGTCGGCGTTCAGGGCGATATCGATGCCCCAGAGCCACCAGGTCTCGGTCAGTTGCAGGGCGTAGTAGCTGCGGGTCTGGTGCAGCGACCAACCGCGACGACGAGAGGTGTCGTCACCCGACTGGAAGACGGTGAACCGCTCGAGGAAGGCGGCGAGCCCGTCGTACCAATCGTGGTTGCCCGGAATGGCGAACAGCGGCACGCGGCGGTCCGATCCATCGGGTCCAGTGCTCGATTCCGGTGGGAACGCCGTGCGGTAGGGACCGATGGTGCGGTCGCGGTAGTGCTCGGCTCCGGCCGCCGGGTAGACCTCGTCACCACCCATGACGATCAGATCACCCCTGGGCAGCGCCAGGCTGGTGCCGTCGTCGACGGGCACCGAACTGACCGGTGCCGCCATCTGACGGGCGATGGCGAAGGTCGAACTGAAGCCGTCGCCGATGTCGGCAACGTAGTCGACCGTCAGGTACGCCGTCCGATCGGGATCACCGTGGACCGGTCGTTCACGAGCGCCATGAACCGCTCGTTCACGAGCGCCATGAAAGGGCAGCTGATCGTTGCAGAAGATCAGGAAGTTCTCGGGATCGATCGTGCCGAGTCGCTCACCGAAGATCGGTCCCTGGGCGTGATGGACGACGGGTTCGCGCAGCGCCGCCTGCGTTTCGCGGCTGTCGGCGTAGCTGCCGAACAGCCGACCGAAGAACTCGCCGTAGGCACCGCGTACGATCTCGGTCGGGGCGAACCAACGAACCATCGGGTGGGCCCGGTAGCGCAGCGGAGGGATCCACGGCTCGTCGGCCACGAGGTTATTCGGCCTCGAGGTCGAGATCCGCCAGCGCGCCCCAGCGGGGGTCGACGACCGACCCGTCGTCGTCGCGTTCACGAGTGTCGGCGTCGTGCGGAAGGGTCGGATAGCGCTCGGGATCCGGTCCGGCGCAGTCCGGGCCGCACAG
>JAOUGG010000379.1 GCA_029857855.1 Acidimicrobiia bacterium
CCGCACCGCACCATCGCTTCACGAATTCGCTAAGACGTTGAACGCTCGAGGTATCCGAAGACACACACAAGATCCCCCAGACCCCCGGCCACGCGGCCACGAGGCCGCAGCCTGCGAGGAGCTCCTCTGGAACGAGCCGAGCTACGCCGGATTTGGCCGCTACCGTCGAACCCGATGATTCGCGACTATACCGACGCCGATGCCGTCCAGGTCCTCGCCCTCAACCACGCCTGTCAGCCAGAGGTCGGGCCGATGAGCGGCGACAAGTTGGCCGCTTTCGTCGAGTGGGCCCCGTACTTTCGGGTCGTCGATGTCGACGACGGCATCGTCGGCCTTCTGATCGGCCTCGACCATGAGGCACCCTATGGCAGCCCGAACTACGGCTGGTTCGTCGAGCATTTCGACCGGTTCGCCTACATCGACCGAATCGCCATCGACGAATCCCAGCGGGGTCAGGGCTGGGGCCTGTCCCTGTACAAGGATTTCGAGCAGTGGGCCACCACCACCGGCCTGCCGCAACTGTGCGCCGAGGTCAACGTCATCCCGCCCAACCCCCGCTCCGTACGGTTCCACGAGATCTTCGGATTCGAACGGCTCGACGAATTCGAACCGACCGGTTCGCCGGACTACCGGGTCGTGATGCTGGCCAAGCCGACGGGCAACTAACCTGGGCGTATGAGTGCCGGCGACGACGACGAAGAACCGACGGTCGACTGGCGCAACCGGGTCGGCACAGCCGGACTCCTCATCGGGTCGGCAATGGTCGGGCTCGACAAGGTGCTGTTCCCCGAAAGGCGGAAGGCCGACTCCGAGCAAGTCACCAGCGAGCCACTCGGCGAGTGGCCCCACCTCGATTTCGGCGGCGCCGAACTGGATCAGCTCGGCCCCGACGACGACGGTTACTGGCCGGGCTGAACCGCCGTCAGCGGTCGAACCGAGTTGAAAACGGCGGCTCCGGCTCGGCCGGCATTGCCGGCGATCTCGTCGGCCATCTCCTCCCAGCGGGTGCGGGGAAGGTCGTGGCCCATGTCCGGATACATCACGAGTCGGGAACCGGGCACGGCCTCGCAGGTGGCGATGCCGCCGGAGGGCCGCACGAGGCGATCCTCCAGGCCATGGATCACGAGTGTCGGCGCCGTGACCGTGGCGAGCCCGGGCGTACGGTCGGGGCTCGCGGCGATGGCCGCCGTCTGACGTTCGACCCCGGCCGGACGCCAACTACGGGCCACCGCCCGCTCGGCCCGAGCCAGATGTTCGGCCCGATCCCATGATGAGCCGGCCCACATCGAGTACATCTCGGTCGCCACCGAAGGTGCCGTGTCGCGGGTTGTCTGCGGAGGTCGGGCCATGCGAAGCATGATCCGGCCGTCGGCCCGGCCATTGCGGCGGTCGCCGGTGTTCGACATGATCGACGTGAGCGACCGGACCTTCGACCGTTGCTCGAACGCCATCGTCTGGGCGATCATTCCACCCATCGAGACCCCGACCACGTGGGCCGACTCGATCGACAGTGCGTCGAGGAGCCCGGCCGCATCGGCCGCCATGTCGTTGATGCGATAGCCGACGTCCACCGCCCGCTTGGCCACGAAGCCGGCGACCACCTGGCGGATCGGAGGAATGGGCCAGTCGAACTCGGTGCTCAGGCCGATGTCGCGGTTGTCGAACCGAATGACCCGGAAACCCCGATCGATCAGCGTATCGACGAACCCGGCCGGCCAATCGACCAGCTGGCCGGCAAGGCCCATCACCAGCAGCAGTGGTTCACCCGCGCCGCCGCTGTCCTCGTAGCAGATCTCGATCCCGTTGGCAGCAATCATGGCCATCCGTGAAGTCTACGTAGGTTCGGCCCGGGCTTCGATTCGGGCCGCGGCGAATTTCGCACTGGTCAAACGGGGGGCGGCGTAAGCCAGCAGCAGCAGGTGCCCGACGCCGAGCACGAGGAACGGCATGCGCAGCGACAGCTCCCTGGTCCAACCGAATGACTCGCTGACGGTCACGATCAAACCGCCCACGATGGCACCGATCGGGATCATCCCCCAGCCGAACAGACGGTAGACACTGTTGACGCGACCGAGCAGCTCGTCGGGGATAACGGTCTGACGGAAGCTGACGGTGATCACGTTCCACAGCACGGCGAACACGGTCGAGACGGCGAACGTCAACCACACGATCGGCCACCTGCTGACCAGACCGGCGACCACGGTCATCGCACCGTTCACCGCGACGGCGATCCACAGCGACGGACCGTCGCCGAACCGATCGGCAAGGCTCGAAGCCGCCCACCCACCGACCACCCCGCCGGCGGCTCCCCCCGTCATCAGCAGCGCGAACTCGGTGGAGCCGGTCTGCAGGACCTCCTGGGCGAACAACACCATCACGGCGAATACACCGTTGCTCAACAGGTTGAACAGGCCAAGCGAGATGGCGAGCGGCCGAAGCAGCGGGTGCCGCCACAGCCAGACGAAACCCTGCTTGGCCTCCCCCACCCAACCGGATATCACCGTGCCACTGCCCGCGTCGGCGTCGGCGTCGGCGGCAGCCGCAGGCTTGGTCCGGACCCGAGGGGTGGCGGCAATCGCCGCGATCAGCGCCGCGGAGACGGCGAACGTTGCCGCGTCGACGTAGAACGGCAGGGAGAACGCGAGTAGCAGAAGCACGCCGGCCAGAGGTGGGCCGAGGAACTGGTTGGCCACCATCTCGACGCTCCACAGACGGCCGTTGGCCTTCTCCAGGTTCGGCTGGGAGACGATGGCGGGCATGAAGGTCTGGGCCGAGTTGTCGTACAGAACCTCGGCCATGCCGAGTAGCATCGTCGCCACCACGATCATCAGGTAGAGACCCACGTTCGTGCCAAGCACCTCCCCGGCCGCCGCCTGATCGGGCGACGGCAACGAGTCCTGCCGGAGCATCACCGCCGCCGCCACGCCGAGGGTGAGGAATGCCCGCACCACGTTGGAGCCGACCATGAGCCGGCGCCGGTCGTTGCGGTCGGTGATGACACCGGCCGGAAGGGTGAACAGCAGCCACGGCAGCCGCTGGGCGGCGGCCACCCCGGCGATGAGGATCGGGTTGCGGGTGACGGCGGAGGCCAGCCACGGGTACGCGATCACACCGATCCCGTCGCCCAGATTGGAGATGGTGGATGCCGCCATCAGCTTGTAGTAGTTGGCCCCGAGACGGTCGGTCGGCACCTCAGTCGTCGTCATCGGTGGCCTTCGCTCGCGACGGTGCGACCCGGGGCGGTTCATGCGGCATCTTCGGGTAGACCGGCGGCCACGGTGCGTCGCCGAGGCCGGCGTCGAGATCGGCCTGGTACATCGCAAGAAGCGGCTCGATCGTGTTGGGGTTGTCGTACATGTCGGCCCACGGATCGCCGTCGGAGGCCAGGCGGTCGGGCACGATGTCCATCGTCAGGTCGTCGGGATGGATCTCGTCGATCTCGCTCCAATAGAACGGTGTCGACACCTGCGCCCCAACCCTCGACCGCACACTCCACGCCCCGAACACCGTCTTGTGAGGGGCGTTCTGGTTGAAGTCGATGAAGACCCGCTGTCCACGCTCCTCCTTCCACCACGCCGCAGTCAGACGATCGGGATGGCGGCGCTCCAGCTCACGGGCCAACGCCACCGCGGCGGCCCGCACCTGATAGCTGTCCCACCCCGGCCGGAGCCGAACGAAGATGTGCAACCCGCGGCTCCCGGTCGTCTTCGGGAAAGCGGTGATGCCGAGTTCGTCGAACAGCTCCCGGACCATCAGGGCAGCCCAGCGGATGTCGTCGAAGCCGATCCCGGGCGAGGGGTCGAGGTCGATGCGGAGTTCGTCGGTGTGCTCCGGCGCGTCGGCCCGCAACGGCCAGACATGGAAACCGAGGCATCCCATGTGGGCGGCCCAGGCCAGATGGGCCACGTCGGCGGCCACCATGGCGTTCGACGTGGTGCCGTTGGGTGTCGACATCGTGGTGGTCTGCAGCCACGTGGGCGCACCCTTGGGAACCCGCTTCTGGAAGAACGACTTCCCCGACGCACCGTCGGGGTACCGCTCCATCAGCGTCGGTCGGCCGCCCATCGTGGCCATGATCGGCTCGGCCACGGCCAGGTAGTAGTCGATCAGATCCAGTTTGGTCTCGCCCCGCTTGGAGAAGAACACCTTGTAGGGACTGGAGATCCTCAGCTCGTGGCCGGCGATCTCGCGGACCACCGGCTCTCCGTGCTCGTCTACCTTCGCCAAGTGAGGACCCAGCCCA
>JAOUGG010000380.1 GCA_029857855.1 Acidimicrobiia bacterium
GATCCCGAGCAAGGCGAGGATCTCCGATGCCCTGGCCAACAGCGGGATCGCCGTGGCCGATCTCGACTACCTCGAGGAGCAGCCGATCGGAGCAACACTCCTCCGAGCGTCAGCGAAGATCCACGCGTTGTGCCAGGAGCGCCTCGAGCATCCACTTCACGACGGCGCGCTGGCGGTCGGGATCAATACGTACGGCCCAGACGATTCGCTCGTCTCTGCGGTTCCTGAGGCACGAATGGTTGCACGGTTGGTCGGGGCTACCACGTTGCTGGAGGAAGCGGCCACGAGGCGAGCGGTTGTCGACGAAATGTCCGGTCGGGGAATTCTCCATTTCGCTTGCCACGCTGACTACGGCTGGATGGGGCGGCCACTCGAGTCGGCCCTCTATCTGACCAACGACGAGCCGCTCACGCTGCAAGATCTGCTCTCCGGTCCCAGTCTCGAAGGTTCGCGGCTCGTCACGCTGTCGGCATGTCAGACCGGGCTCGCCAACCTGACGAACAGTCCCGACGAATATGTCGGGCTGCCCGCCGGTTTCCTGCTCCTTGGCGTTCCCGGGATACTGAGCAGCCTCTGGGTTGTGGACGATGACAGCACGATTTTGCTGATGGATCATTTCTACGAAGCACATGTCGGAGGGGGCCTACCGCCGACCGAGTCGTTACGTGCAGCGCAACGCTGGCTGCGAGACGTGACGTGCGAACAGCTGCGCACTCACGGTCGATCTCGCCGCCGGTTGGGGGCGCCTGAAGTCGCACTTGCCTGCGAAAGGCTTCGTTCGGTTGGCGACCCTGGCGAGCGGCCTTGCGCTCACCCGTACTTCTGGGCACCGTTTCAACTGATCGGGACCTGAGGTACCAAAGGTATGCGACGCCTCGGGTCGCTGATTTCCACGGCGCTGTGCGCCGCGAATCAGCCGTCGTCGAGGTCGACCATGATGCGATCGCCGGCCTCCTCGGCGACGGCACTCGAGATCACACCGGTCGTGACAAGCGTCTGCAGGAGTTCCCGGGCCGTGATGCGACTGAGGGCCAATGACTGGCGCCGGTACAGCACCTTGCGTTCGATCTCGCCATGGGTGGCCAGTTCGTCGAGTCGACGATCGGCCGTGCGTTCCCAGTGGTTGAAGACCTCCTTGGCGGCCAGGATCTGATCATCGTCGATGTTCGGCAGCGCTCGGAAGTGCTCGAGTTCCGAGGCCGCCTTCTGGGCGGCGATGCGACGAGCGCTCACCTCGACGTAGGCGACCTCGACGAGATCCTCACCCAACGGAGGAGGCAGGAGCCCAAGGACGATCCGATGGAGGCGCGCGTACCAGGGCAGGTGCGCCCGCCGAGCGGCATCGACCCGCAGCGTGCCCTCCTCCGCCTCCTCGATCTCGTCGTCGATCTCGTACATCAGCGACCGGGTGGCGATCGGGGGCAGCAGGCCGGCGTCGCTGAGCCGCTGGTAGGTTTCACGCTCGATGTACAGCCCGCGAAGGGTGAGCACCTGGTCCTCGTCGCCTTCGCTGAGGTTGCTGCGGACGAGATCGTCTCGGGCCTCCACCTCGGCCAGCCGGAGGTGGGCGTCGAGCACGTCGTCGTGGAAGTCGAGCTCCGCCAATCGAGCTCGTGCCGCCTCGATGGCCAGGAGGCGAGCGGCCGCGCCCAGGTACAGGTCGCTCGGCGAGACGCGGTCGAGGCCGAGCCAGTGCACCAGCGCCCGGATGGTTGTGGCGTTGAGCAGCAACGTGGACAGGACGACGCCACCCGTTGCCGCGATGATCGTGTCGCTGGCGGGAACCTCGTCGGGCAGCGCCAGGGCGAGGGCGAGGGCGACACCGCCCCGCAACCCGCCCCAGATCAGCACCGTGGAGTGTCCTGGCCCCGATCCGATTCACCAGCCGGAGCCGCTCGAGGATCCAGGTGGTGGCCACCACGGCGATCGGTCTGGCCACGACCACCGCACCGATGGCGAGCACGATGGCGTCGAGATTGTCTCGCAGGAGGGTGAAGTCGAGGGCCGGCCCGATGAAGAGGAACAGCAGTGCGTTCGCGATGAACGAGAGTGCTTCCCAGAGCTGATCGAGTGTCTCGCGAACCCTGCTGTCGGCTCGGCTCTCGGTCATACTGCCGACCAGCACTCCGGCCGAAACCGTGGCCATCACACCGGAGAATCCGAGGACGGCGTCGGCGAGCACGTAGCTGCGTAGGCGACGGCGATCGACAGTGCGGCGGCCGGAAGACGGTCGAGCATCGACAGGAGGAGCACGGCGACCACACCGATGACGCTGCGATGAGGATCCGGCCCATGAAGACGCCGATGAAGTCGACGACAATGTCCCCGGCGGTCACCGAGCCTCCGATCGCGACACCGATGAGGATCTGCGAGAGCACGATGGCCACGCCGTCGTTGAGCATGCTCTCACCCTCGACCAGTGTCAGCAGGCGGTTCGACACCCGACCTCGCGAAACACCGCAACCACGGCAACCGGGGCGTGGCAGAGACGATGACGCCGAAAAGCAGCGCCACGGAGATCGACAGCCCGACCGTTGCGTTGATCGCCGCCCCCACGAGCGCTGCGGACAGCACCAACGCGAACGTCGCCAGCGCCACGATGGGCACGAGATTCCGCATGAACTCGCGCGTCGAGGGGATGATGGCGGTCTCGAAGATCAGGACCGGGAGGAGGAGGTTCAGGACAAGACCCTCGAACCCCTCCCCGGAGATCAGGCGGCTGACGGCGAGATCGGCACCCGACTCGGTCACGACCAGCCCGGCCACGGCCAACACGACGGTCAGTGGGATGTTGGTGGCCCGGATCAACAACCCGACCAGGACCGCGATGGAGAGCAGGATCGAAGCCTCGAGCAGCACACGAGGCAGGTCGCTCAGGATGAGCTCGATCCCCGTCATCACCTACCGAGCGTAGTGAACCGGCGGATCGGCTGCCGGTCGACATGTCGATCAGCACGGGCGGCGCTACTCGAGCCGTCGACATCGCCCGGTCCGACAGCTCGGTCGCACCACTGAGGTCCACCCGGCGGTTGCGCAAAAGTCGGTGAGCTTCCGCCACAATGGTCCGATGCGGCACTCCCTTACTGGTCGGAGACTACGAGTCGGCGGGGTGCTCGCTGCTGGATTCGCTGGATTCGCCTATGCGGCCTTCGAGGCGTATCGCAGGTGGTACTTTCCGCGCGATCCGCACCGGTCCGTTCCACAGAACGCTCGGGTCGTCGCTCCGTCCGACGGTCGAGTTGTCTATCTGGAGCATGTCGAGGACGGGGTTGTCCCCATTGCGATCAAAGGTCGCCGGCAAATTCCTCTGCACGAGATCGTCAAGAACGAAAGTCGCCCGGTGTCGGGAACCCTGGTGGGGATCTTCCTGTCGCCGTATGACGTTCACTATCAGCGCTGCCCCATCGCGGGAGCTGTTGGGGAGATCAGCTATCATCCGGTGCCGTTCAATGAATCGATGGGCGACATGTTCGTCCGCAATCTGTTTCGGCTCGACAACCGCTACGCCAACTCCTCCCACGTCTGGTGGAACGAACGCAACATCGTACGGATTGACGGCAAGGACCTGTCGGCGTTCGTGGTGCAGATCGCCGATCAACAGGTCAACAGGATCGACTGCTACGTCGACGAGGGCGACGAGGTCGCCATCGGGCAGAAGCTCGGCATGATTCGATGGGGAAGCCAGGTCGACCTCTTCATCGCCGACTTGAGCCCGCAGGATTTTGTTGTCCGCGCCGGCGACAAGTTGCGGGCCGGTGAAACCATTCTGGTCGCCTGACCACGGCCATCGGGCACGAGCCTGAGCTCGAGCGCCGATGCTGCCGGTCGAGCGGCGAAGTGTCAGCGGCGGCGTTACTTGCTGAGCTGCCCCTACGACAAAGTTGTCGTGGTGTGCGCTCGCTCGGACACCAGCGGTGTGAGTACGCTGTGGGACCAGGCGATGACGCCTGAGCTCGCCCGCCGATCCGGGGGGATCGGCTCAACGAGTGCCCGGATGAGAGCTACTTGCTCAGCTGGCTTCGGATGGCCCCGGCCGGGAATTCGGGTGAATGGACGTTCACGTAGTACCCGGAGGGATCTTGACGGATCTGTTTGATCAGGTCCGCGTTCGCCGCGACGCAGCCGTTGCCTCCCGTGTTGGCCCAGTCGAAACTGACGACCACACCACCGTTCACACCGGCGGCACCGACATGGATGTGGGCAGCCAGAATGTTGTCGACGTTGCTGGTCTCGATCGAGAA
>JAOUGG010000381.1 GCA_029857855.1 Acidimicrobiia bacterium
CACGGTCGGCGATTGTCTGCGGGTGATCCTGGAAGAGGAGTGGGCCCACCTGCGCTACATCCGGCGAGACCTTGCCCTCCTGGGGTGACAAGGAACCACCACGACGCGGTTGTGTGACAACCGCTCCGCACGGACGGCGAACGAACACAGATCGCTCAAGCCAACGAGCCGCCAGACCTGATCCCCTCGCCGGGCCCTCGACCGTCGTGTGTGTCCGGATCACAGCTGCGATGAGGGCGAGGACTTTGTAGCCGGCGGCGATCCCGCACCCGTCGGCGCCCTCGCGGAGGTGGAACAGGGATGAACGGCAGAACGTCTCTGAGGACACCGTGGACGCCGACGTAGCCGAGAAGCTCCTCGACATCGTCCAGGCCGGCCAGCTTGCCCGCCGCCGAGAACAGCGTGGCAGCCGCCAGCATCGATGTGAGCGCGATCCCAACTCGCCTCATGTGCTCCTCCGAGTCAAGTTGTTCGAGGTCGACGGTAGGGAGCGTGTGGGAGGACTCGCTTCTCTGATCCTGACCGATGCCAACACCCTCCGCTTGCGGCGTTGCCGGGCAGGCTTGTGGCTACGGTCGAGGGGTGACGCCCGATCGGCTCTCCGAGTTGTCGAGTCTGCGACGAGCTCGAGACTTCATCGACCAGAACTACATGGAGCCGCTCGACGTGCCGGCGATGGCCGACGCTGCGTTCATGTCGGCTGGCCATTTCTCGCGTCGGTTCCGCGACGCCTACTCCGAAACGCCCTACAGCTATCTGATGACGCGGCGGATCGAACGGGCCCAGGCGCTTCTCCGGTCGGGCAGTTCGGTCACTGACGCCTGCTTCGCTGTGGGGTGTACCTCGCTGGGTTCGTTCAGCGCTCGGTTCTCCGAGATCGTGGGGCTGAGTCCGTCCGCGTACAAACGGCTCGATCACCGCGACCTCGAGGCCGTCCCACCATGCGTTGCGATGCACCACCTGCGACCTGCTCGGTAGCCGTCGCTCGCTGCAGCTGATCGGTCAGGATCGGAGAAGCCGCGGTCTGGATCTTCTCGTAGCGTTGAACGCCATGAGCGTTGTTGTCTCCACCATGTTCATCCCGGTGCACGATCCCGAAGAAGCGCTGGCCTTCTACCGCGATGCGCTCGGTCTCGAAGTGCGCAACGACGTCAAGCGGGGTGGATTCCGTTGGGTCACCGTGGGCGCGCCCGGGCAGGCTGTCGATGTCGTGTTGTCCCAGCCCCACGGCGGGCGATCCCAACAAGACGGTGACGCCCTGCTCGAGCTCGTCACCAAGGGCTCGATCCAGGCCGCTATCCTCGCCGCTGCTGATCTCGACGAGACCTTCGAGAAGATCCGGGCTTCGGGTACCGGCGAGGTGCTCCAAGAACCCAAGTCGCAGCCATGGGGGGTGCGGGACTGCGCCTTTCGTGACCCCTCCGGCAACTTGGTCCGCATCGCCCAAGCCTGACCCACACCGACCCCGCCCACATTGAGTCCAGGAGAACACGCCACGATGAAGACGATGACCTGCCAACAACTCGGCGGTCCCTGTGGCCATGAACATCACGGCGACACCGCCGACGAGATCATCCGCGCCCAGGACACCCACCTCAAAGACATGGTCGCGAACGGAGACGAGGCCCACCGTCCGGCACGCGACGACATGAAGTCACGGTGGCGTCGCCCGGTTTCCGGGATGCGCTGGTACCGGCAAGCCAAGAAGGACTTCGCCGAACTGCCGGAGCACCAGTAGTGGAGGACTTTCCCGACGTCGACGCGTACCTCGCCGCCTCCGAGCAGTGGCCCGACGAGATCACGAAGATCCGGCCACTGCTGCTCGCCTGCGGCCTGGATGAAGAGATCAAGTGGGGCAAGCCCTGCTACTGCCTCGACGACGCGAACATCGTCTTGCTGCAGGAGTTCTCCGACCACCTCGCCCTCATGTTCTTCAAAGGTGTCCTCCTCGATGACCCCGACGGCGTGCTCCACGCCCAGGGCCCGAACACCCACGGGCCGAAACGCATGCGCTTCACCTCGGTCGCCGACGTCGAGGCGCTCGCCGACACCATCACCGCCTACGTCCGAGAAGCCATCGGGCACGAAGAGGCCGGCACCGAACTCCCAGAGCGACCCGATGAGGAACTCGCCCCCGAGCTCGTCGAACGGCTCGCGGCCCACGACGAGTTGGCCGAAGCGTTCTACGACCTCACGCCCGGCCGCCAGCGCGAGTACAACCTCCACGTCTCCGGGGCGAAACAAGCCAGCACCCGGGAGAGCCGCATCGACAAGATCACCCCCCGCATCCTTGCCGGCAAGGGACTCCGAGACCGATAGCCCGAAGGGTCTGATGAGACAAGGGTTCCGAGCACGCCGGAACCTGCGCGATCCTGGGCTCGATGTACCCGGCAGCATTGGCAGAAGCGCTCGAAGCCCAGGTGGCATTGGGTCAGGCCATCGAGACCGCAGACCTCGGGCTCGATTCGCGATGCCCGGGCTGGCAGGTGCGAGACGTCCTGAACCACTCGCTCGCCGTGACGCTGAAGTTCGCGGCATTCGCCCGTGGCGACACCGACGCTCCCCGAACTCCCAAAGGGGACCACCTCGGAACCGACCATCGAGCAGCGCTCAGCAACGCAGCCACGACCGCACTGGCCGCGTGGGTCGTCACCGACCTCGACCGGCTCTGCCATCTCCCGTTCGGTTCGTACCCAGCGTCCATAGCCGCCGGTATCAATCTGTTCGACGTGCTCGCTCACTGCTGGGACATCGCCGGACCCACCCGAAACGTGCTCGCGATTCCCGATCACCTCTGGGAGACAGGTCTGACCGCCGCCCACGCCGTCGTCGGGCCCGAACGCGACCTCAACCACTACGGCACCCCACTCGAAGTTGCCGCCGCGGCGTCACCCGCCGAAAAGTTCCTCGCGTTCCTCGGCCGATCCGAATGACACTGTCGTCGCTGATCGCCGCGGCGAAGCCGTCACACAACGCCGTGACGGGGCGGAACGAGCCACCGCAGCTGATCACATCCGCCAACGCCGGCCGGTAGCCGGTCTGAACTCGCACTTGCGCGGCACACCCCGGTCGACGGTTGAGCAGGTACCCGGCTCGCCCAAACGTTCAATCGGCTCCTCCGAGCCACAGCCCGACCGAGCCCACTTCAGCCACGACGCCACCATCTCCTGTCGGAGCAGCGCGGAGTAGCTACCGCCCCGAGACCGCCGAGTCGTCGGGCAACCAACCCGAAGGTCGCGGACCGAAGCCCGGAATCGCAGGCATCCCGGACCGATTCTCTGAGCCGGTGTGAGATCTCTGTGAGATGCCGAGACGCGGCGAAGGGCCGCACCGAAATGCGGCCCCTCTGACCTGCGGAAATGGTGGCGGGGGCAGGATTTGAACCTGCGACCTTCGGGTTATGAGCACATTGGGACTACTTCTGACCCCGAGCGCCTGACCAGCGGATTCAGGCGTTTGCCCAGCTCAGGAGCGGTCTCGAGTCCCGGTGGCGTTGCCCGATGTTCCCCGCTGTCCCACACTGTTTCCCGCTGGTCCGTGAGATTTCTGTGAGCTTTTCCGTCCGTCCGTGAGCAGCACGATCCGGAACTCCGCTCGCGCAGGATCGGCGAGTAGGAGGCGGCCTCCGTCTGCTTCGACGAGTGTCCGGGCGAGCGCGAGCCCGATCCCGTTGCCGCTGCCTTGGTGGCGTTGGAAGACCGCTTCCTGTTCGGCGGTGGCGATGCCCGAACCTTGGTCGCTGATCGAGATGACGATGCCTCCGGGTGCAGGGTGGGTGTCGATGCGTGTTTCGCCGGCGCCGTGCTGGAGCGAGTTGTCGAGGATGATGTCGACCACTTGGTCGATGGAGCTCGGGCTCGCCCATCCGGCGGGCAGGTTGTTGGCCACGGTTGTCGTCAGGCGGCGGCCGGCCCGGTCGAACGCGGTTTGCCAGCGCTGGTGAGCGTCTCGGATGAGCGATTCGACGTCGGTGGACCGGGCGGATCGAAGTGCGCCGCGGGACAGGGCGAGGAGGTGGTTGACGGTGTCTTCGAGACGAGCGGCCTCTCGCTGGGCTGCGTCGACGTCGCCTCGATCGAGCCCGATCCGGAGCGCGGCGAGTGGGGTTCGGAGTTGGTGCGATGCATTGGCGCTGAACTCGCGCTCACGGGCGAACGATTCTGCCAGGCGTCGGTCGGAGGCGTTCAACGCCTCTGCGAGCGTGTCGATCTCGGGG
>JAOUGG010000382.1 GCA_029857855.1 Acidimicrobiia bacterium
TTCCCGTTGCCCGACCGGCCCGACGCCACGATGGCCTATCTGGCCGACGATATTGCCGGTCTCATCGACGAGGTCGGCCACGAGGGGGCCCTCCTGCTCGGCGAGTCGTTCGGCGGAGCCCTGGGCCTACATGTCGCCCTCCGTCACCCCGAACTGGTGAAGGGGCTTGTCATCGTCAACTCCTTCCCCTATCTCGACAACCGCCTCCAGCTCCTGGCGGCGCCACGCCTGCTCCGACTGATTCCCTGGGGGGCCATGCCGCTGGCCCGACGGTTCACTGAGCACCGGATCCACAGCGCACACGTCGGCGACGACGAACTCCTGGAGTTCCGCCAACGGACCCGCTCCATCGAACGGAACGGCTACATCCGCCGCATGCAGATCCTCCACGGGCACGACGTCCGCAACGACCTCCAACACATCAAAGCCCCGACGCTTTTCCTGGCCGGCACGGAGGACCGTCTCGTGCCGTCGGCCCGGTGGGCCACCTACATGGGCGAGCGGGTGCCCGACGCCGAGGTGATCCTTCTGAAGGGGTACGGGCACTGCTGCCTCATCAACCACGATCTCGACGTCGGTCGGATCGTGGCCGACTGGTGGGACCGGCGGAGCTGACCTTCGGCCCTGGTCGGATCCGCTCCGCTCGATGAACATCGATGGTATGGAGCGAGGTCGTGACAATCAGCGTGAACAGGACGAGATCATTCGACGGCGGGTCGCCGACGAGTTGGCGTGGGACTTCCTCATCGATGAGTCCCAGATCGAGGTCGAGGTGACCGATGGTGTGGTGATCCTGGTCGGCACCGTCGGCAGTCATGCCGAGAAGGTCGTGGCTCAGCACGCGGCCGAGGTCGTGGAGGGCGTCCATGATCTGGTCAACTCGATCGACGTGAAACCGACCGATGACCTGCACCCGACCGACGACGAGCTCCGGGAGATCGTCGAACAGGTGCTGGCCTGGGATGCGCTGGTGCCGGAGCAGGATCTCACCGTGTCGGTGATCGACGGGCTTGTGGCCCTGACCGGGTCCTGCCCGACGAAGGCCCAGGCCTGCGAAGCCGAACGGGCCGTCAGCCGCCTGAGCGGCGTTCGGGGAGTGCTCAACCGCATCCGGGTGACGCCGAACCCGACACCGGGCGACGTCCGCTCGGCGATCGAGGAGGCCCTGCGCCGCCGAGCCGCCCACCAGGCCGCACAGCTCGACGTCATCGTCGACGGTTCCCGGGTCACGCTCCGGGGCACGGTGTCGTCGCCTCTGGAACGACGGGCGGTGCTGGGAGCGGTCGGACACGCGCCGGGGATCGCGGAGGTGTGCGACGAGCTCGAGCTGGTCGCTCAACCGGTTGTCGACCCCGGATCGGAATCCTGATCACCCCGAAACCCCGAAATTCGTAGCTGCGTAGAACGGTTCCAGGCGTCAGTCGTCGGTCGGCACCGCGCCCTGGAGCATGCGGAGCGGGGTGACGAGGATCCCGATGGCCGATCCGAGCAGTCCGATCACAAGCACGAAGCGGGCGACGCGATCCCACCGGAACCCGTCGGGATCGAACTCGAACGGGAAGACCTGGAAGATCCGCAGGAGGGCGTAGAAGCCGAACACGGTGACGACGCCGTCGATCAACAGACCGATTCGCTGCCCGGGGAGGATGATCTTGAGTGCGTGGCCGACGGCGGTGGCGATGATGCTGACGCTGATCGGCTCGATGACCCGGCTGTAGTCGCTGGTCAGGAACCACAGCAGATCCCACTCACCCAGGTTCTGGACGACGTAGAGCAGCACGAGGTTCACTCCGATGGCGACCACATGCCCGATCGCCGAGAGGGCGCGGCCACGGATGTCGAACGACTCCCGGCGATACCGGTGACCCGTCTGGTGATGGACAGTCATTGGCGCACCTCCTTGCCGCCCGTCTCCGCCTCGGCCTCCGCCACCACGCCGATCGTGCCGACCAGGGCATCGGGGGTGACGCTGATCGAGTCGATGCCGAGGTCGACCAGGAACGCTGTGAAGTCGGGGAAGTCCGACGGCGCCTGACCGCAGATGCCGATTTTGCGTCCGGCGGTCCGGGCGGCGGTTATGGCCATGGCGCACGACCGCATCACCGCAGGGTTCCGTTCGTCGAACAGGGCAGACACGATGTCGGAGTCACGGTCGACACCGAGCGTCAACTGAGTGAGGTCGTTCGACCCGATCGAGAACCCGTCGAAGACCTCGGCGAACTCCTCGGCCTGGAGCACGTTGGCCGGGATCTCCGTCATCACGTAGACCTCGAGGCCGTCCTCACCCTGCACCAGACCGTTCTCGGCCATCACCGCGATCACCCGGCGACCCTCGTCGGGTGTGCGACAGAACGGCACCATGACCTTCAGGTTCGTGAGCCCGAACGTCGACCGCACCCGGCGGATGGCCGCCAGCTCCAACTCGAAGCCGGCCCGGTAGTCGGGGTGGTAGTAGCGGCTCGCCCCCCGCCAACCGATCATCGGGTTCTCCTCGATCGGCTCGAACGTCTCGCCGCCGAGGAGGCCGGCGTACTCGTTCGTCTTGAAGTCGCTGAACCGGAGGATCACCGGTCGGGGCCAGAACGCGGCGGCCAGCGTGCCGACCCCGAGGGCGACCCGGTCGACCAGGTAATCGGCCGGCCGGTCGTAGCCGGCGGTTCGCCGTTTGATCTCGGCCCGGACCCCGAGGTCGACCAGCTCCGGTCGGAGCAACGCCAGGGGGTGGATGCCGACGTGGCTGGCGAAGATGAACTCCATCCGGGCCAATCCGATTCCGGCGGCCGGGAGCATGGCCGTGTGGTAGGCCAGCCCCGGGTCGCCGAGGTTGACCATGATGTCGGTTTTCGTGGTTGGGAGGAGGCCGACGTCGATGCGATCGATCTCGTGGCGCAGCAGTCCGTCGTAGACCCGTCCCTCCGACCCCTCGGCGCAGCTCACGGTGACCTCGGTGCCGGAACCGAGGAGCGTTCGGGCGTCGGTCATGCCGACGATGGCCGGGATGCCGAGCTCCCGGGCCACGATCGCCGCGTGCGACGTCCGACCTCCCCGCTCGGTGACGAGGGCGGAGGCCCGCTTCATGATCGGCTCCCAATCGGGATCGGTGGTTTCGGCCACCAGCACGTCGCCCGGCTCGATCGAACCCATGTCGGACGGGTCGATCACCGAACGGGTGAGGCCCGAGGCGATACGGTCACCGACGGCCAGCCCGGTTCCAAGGACCCGCCCCGATTCGAGCAGCCGGTGAACCTCCATGACCGCCGTCGTATCGCGCTGGCTGTGCACCGTCTCCGGTCGGGCCTGGACGATGAACAGCTCGCCGGTGCGGCCGTCCTTGGCCCACTCGATGTCCATCGGGGTCTCGACGCCCCGGCTCGCGCTGTAGTGGTCCTCGATCGCGATGGCCCAGCGGGCGAGCTGCAGCACGTCGTCGTCGGAGACGCAGAACCGCTCCCGGTCGGCGTCGGTGGTCCGCTCGTTGCGGATACGGCCGGAGTGTTCGTCGTAGATCATCCGGAGTTCCTTGGCCCCGACGGTCTTGCCGACGAGTGCGGCGAACCCGGCACCGAGGCGTTCGGAGTGAACGGCGAAGCTGTCGGGGACCACCCGCCCCTGCACGATGTTCTCGCCAAGCCCCCACGTTGCGGTGATGGAGACGACGCCCCGATGCCCGGAGTCGGGGTCGAGAGTGAAGATCACGCCGCTGGCGGCCTGATCGGCCCGGACCATTCGCTGCACGCCGGCCGACAGGGCGATGTCGGTTTCGTCGATGTCGAGGTGGCGTCGGTAGCTGATGGCGCGGGCGTTGTAGAGGCTGGCGAAACAGGCTCGAACCGTGTCGAGCACCGACGCCGCTCCGATGACCATCAGGAACGACTCCTGCTGACCGGCGAACGAGGCTTCGGGCAGATCCTCGGCGGTGGCGCTCGAGCGGACCGCCACCTCGACCTGGTCGACCCCGGCTTCCGCCGACAAACGGTTGTAGGCGTCGACGATGTCGGCCGTGAGTTCGGCCCCGAGGTCGGCGCCCAGGATCATCTCCCGGACCCGGCGGGCTCGGGCCGCCAGATCGTCGACGTCGGATCCGTCCCACAGGTCGAGTTCGGCGGCGATGCGGCGATTGAGGTCGTTGGTGGTCAGGAACCGGCGGAAGGCGTCGGAGGTGGTGGCGAAACCGAAGGGTACGCGCACCCCGGTGCCGCTGAGCTGCCGGTACAT
>JAOUGG010000383.1 GCA_029857855.1 Acidimicrobiia bacterium
TCGACGGCGGCTCGGAGTTCGGCGATGTCCATCGAGAAGTCGGTGCGGTCGTGAGCCACCAGCCGGACGTTGTCACCTCCGTAGCCCGCCAGCAGCGCCGCTTTTCGTACCGACGAGTGCGCCTGCTCGGTGCAGTAGACGACCGGCGCCTCCTCGAGTCCGGCCAGACCGCGATCAGCGTAGCTGTTCCCCGACGCCCGTTCCCGGGCCAGAATGAGCGCTACCAGGCACGAGGTCGACGCAGTGTCGTGAATCGTGCTCGACCACCGGTCGGAAAGCCCGATGAGGGCCCGCAGCCAGTCGGTGACCACCTCCTCCACCTCGGTGAGGGCCGGGCCGCTCTCCCACGAGATGCCGAGTGACCCGAGACCTGAGGATGCGATGTCGCCCAGCACGGACGCCAGACCGGCGTTCGAGGGAAACCAGCCGTAGTGCATCGGATGCTGCACCATCGTCGATCCCGGCACCACGACGGTATCCATGAAGGCGAGCAGCGGCTCGATGTCTACGCTCGGCGGGCCCGGGGAGGCGGCCATCGCCGCCTTGACCTGGCCCGGTTCGATCGACGCCCGAACCGGTCGCCGATCCATGTTCAACCGGTAGTCGGCAATCCAATCGATCAATCGATGACCTGCGGTTCGGAACTCCTCTGGCGTCATAGGCGACAAATCTACCGCTGCGGACGATCAGCCCCGGCGGCACCGGCAGGGAAGGTCGACGCCCGGGTTGCTATTTCCGGCCGTTCCCGGGCAGGGTTGGCGGTATGACGAACATCGGTGTTGTGGAACGAGTCGGCGTTGTGGGCGCCGGGCTGATGGGCTCCGGCATTGCGGAGGTCTCCGCCCGGGCCGGGCTCGACGTCGTGGTCGCCGAATCCTCGGTCGAAGCGGCGGAGAACGGCTTCAACCGCATCAAGAAGTCGCTCGATCGGGCAAGCTCGAGCGGCAAGATCGACCAGACGGCGGCCGACGATGCGCTGGCCCGCATCACCGTCACCAGCGACCTCGGAGAACTCCACGATCGCGATCTGGTGATCGAAGCGATTATCGAGGATGAGAAGGCCAAGGTCGATCTGTTCCGCCAGCTCGACGGGATCGTCAGCAACCGATCGGCCGTGCTGGCCTCGAATACGTCGTCGATTCCGATCATGAAGCTGGCGATGGCCACGACCAGGCCGGAGTCGGTGGTCGGCATCCACTTCTTCAACCCGGTCCCGGTGCTGCACCTCGTCGAACTGGTGATCTCGCTGCACACCTCGGCGGAGACCGAGAAGGTGGCGGAATCCTTCGCCTCTGATCAGCTCGGCAAGAGGGTCATCCGATCGAAGGATCGAGCCGGGTTCGTCGTCAACGCGTTGTTGATCCCCTACATCCTGTCGGCCATCCGCATGTTCGAGTCCGGATTCGCGTCGAAGGAGGACATCGACGAGGGCATGGTGACGGGCTGTGCCCATCCGATGGGTCCGTTGGCGCTGGCCGACCTGATCGGCCTCGACACGACCATGGCCGTCGCCGAGTCGCTCTACGACGAGTTCAAGGAACCACTCTACGCTCCCCCGCCGCTGCTGGCCCGGATGGTCGAGGCCGGACTGCTCGGACGCAAGGCGGGGCGAGGGTTCTACGACTACGTCCGCTGACCGGCGGGCCGGACCAGGGTCAGTCGACCTTGGACTCGTTCAGGAACGTCTCGCGGGTCGGACGGTCATAGGGTGTGCCGAGCGGGAACCGCTCGACCAGATCCTTGGCCTGACGGACCCACTCGTCGCGCTCGATCCGTCCGGGGAAGGCGTCGATGGCCTTCGTCACCTTCTCGACATCGGCTTTTCGAAAGGCAGCGAGCTGCTCCCAGGTCTGGATGCCGAAGCTCTGGAGGGTCTTCTCCATCACCGGGCCGATCCCCTTGACGACCTTCAGGTCATCGGTGTGGGCCGCGCCCGGCGTACCCAGCTTGGTCGTGCCCTGCTGCCACGTCGGAGCCTTCGCCGTCTTCTCCGGCTTCTTCGCCGAAGCCTTCGCTGCGGGCTTGACCTTTTCCGGCTTCGAATCGCCGGGCACGTGACCGGCGTCGAGCAGGGCCTGCGCACCACCCATCCAGTCGTCGCGTTCGATCCGACCCGGGAAGGCGTCGATCGCCGCCGTCACCTTCTCGATGTCGGCCGCGGTGAAGGCCGCCACCTGCTCCCAGGTCTGGATGCCGAAGCTCTGGAGCGTCTTCTCCATCACCGGGCCGATCCCGTGGATTCGCTTCAGGTCGTCGACGTGGTCGGCCCCAGGGGTACCGAGCTTGGTCGTGCCTTGCTGCCATGAGGGCGTCCCGCCCTGCTTCTTCGCCGTCGACGGGTGCGGCTTCTCCGGTGCCTCGGCGGCAACGGCCGGTGCTCTCGATGCGCTCTCCTCGGCCCGGTTCAGCCGGCGACGCAACTCCGTCATGGTCTCGTCCCGCTCCGGGACCAATGCGGCCTTCGCCTCGGCCGCCTCCAGACGGGCTCGCAGGTCGGCCATCGACTCGGCGTGGCCGTCGGCTTCGCCACGGGCGGCGTCGGCGGCACTTCTGACAGCGGCCAGTTCGGCCTCCAACGCCGCAACCCGATCAGCCTCGGCCCGAACTGTCGCCAACTCGGCCTCCAACGCCGCAACCCGATCAGCCTCGGCCCGAACCGTCGCCAACTCGGCCTGAGCCGCCGCCAGATTCCCGGCCATATGCTCGAGGTCGGCCTCCAAACCGTCGGCTCGCTCGGCTCTCGGCGTGACGTCGTCCAACCGGGACCGGAAGCCGAGCAGCTCCGCCTCCAACCCGGAGACCCGGTCGGCGTCGATCTGGAGGCGTTCGAGCGCGCCCTCGAGTTCGACGACCCGATCGGCTCGACCCCGCATCTCGTTCAACTCGCCGTTGGCCCTCTCGAGTTCGGACTCGAGCTCGTTTGCCCGAGCCGACTGGCCACGGAGACCTTCGAGCTCGGTTTCCAGACCCGAGACCCGGCCTGCCTCCGCGTTCACCGACGCGAGGTCGCCACGGAGACCCTCGATGGTTGCATCGCGCTCACCGAGCCGAAGCTGGAGCGACTCGTGGCCATCACGCAGCGCCGCAAGATCCTTCTGCATCGGCTCGAACTCGCCCAACCGGGCCCGAGCCTGCACCAATTCCTCGCCCAGTGAGGCGATCCTCGCTTCGTACTCGTCGGCATTGGACGTGTCCGCCCGGGCCCCGGCCAGCTGGGCCTCCAGATCACCGACCTTCGACGCCTCCGCCTTCGCCGAAACGAGTTCGACGGTCAACGCCTCGACCCGGAGCTCCAACTCGGACGCCCGGGCGGCCTCGGCTTCGAGACCGGAGATCTTGCTTTCGAGGTCGGGGACGCGACCGGCCACACCCTGAATCGTCACCAGTTCGGTCTGGAGCGAGGACGCCCGCTCGCCGTCGGCCTGCAGGCGCTGGATCTCGGCCTCCAGGCCCGGTACCCGCGCCACCTCCTTCGAAAGGGCGGAGATTCGTGTCTCCAACGATCGAACCTTGTCGGCCTCGGCCTGCAGCGCCGCAACCTGCTCCTCGAGGCCCGGGATCAACCCGGCCCGTTTCCGGAAGGTCGCCACCTCCGATTCGAGTTCGGGGACACGATCGAGTTCCCCGCGGTTCGTCGCCAGCTCGGCGCTGAGCGTTTCGGCCCGAGCCTCGGCGGACTTGAGCGAGCTGACCCGCAGGCGCAGTCGGTCGGCTTCGGCGTCGGCTTCGAGGAGACGGCGTTGGTACTCGGCCGACTCGCCCTGGCGACGGTACCACCACCACAGGAGCCCAAGGAGCAACCCCATCAGGAAACAGAAGAGCAGAGCCAGGAAGATGTATGAGAGCAGGAAACCCATCTAACCGATTACCTTTCGTGAACGAGAATTCGGGGCACAGGACGTGGCGGCGATCATGAGAGCAGCTCCCACTCGATCCGCCGGTTTCGTTGTTTGTCCTCCGGCGTCACCTCGGGATCGACCAGGAGTTCGGACGCACCACGGCCTTCGGCCTCCAGCCGGTCGGCGTCGACGCCGCCGTTGGCCACCAGATAGTCGACGACCGCCTGAGCCCGTGCCTCGCTCAGTTGCTGGTTGGCCCGGGCCGATCCGTCGCTGTCGGTGTGGCCGATGACTCGCAGGCGGCCGACATCGGGATTGGCGTTGATCAGTTCGGCGGCCGCCGCCAGGGTCGGCTCGGA
>JAOUGG010000384.1 GCA_029857855.1 Acidimicrobiia bacterium
CGGCGGCAACGGTGTCCCAGTTGACGTTGTCGAATGAGTATTCGAGCGCGAAGTAGTTCGCCTTGTCCTGGGAGATGGTGCCCATGATGTGGATGACGTCGGTTCCGGCCGGCAGGTTGACCGTACGTTGGACGCTCTCGGCAGGAGAGGCCGATTTGTCGATGGTGATCGTCCCGGCCGTCGAGTCCATCCGAAAATCGCCTCCCGATTCGCCGCCGTCGCCCGCCGGCTCCACCCACGGGCCCCCCAACGTCGGGATGCCTGTGTCGGCGTACGACGAATACCCGGCGGTCCAGGTGCTCTGGTACACGAGCCCAGGGGGGCTCGGCAGCGTCAGGTCGACCGATGTGCAGTCGGGAATGGTTTCCTGGCCGGTGGTGGCGTCCAGCCGGTAACCCGCCAGGAAACACTGGAGTCTGGCGTCACCGTTGGAGTAGATGCTGTCGGTGAGTGCCGGTTCCAGCGTTCCGCTCGGCACGTTGACCTCCTCGTAGAAATCCGCCTGCGCAGCGGGGGTCAGCCAGCGAAAGATGTGTCGGCCGTTGATGGTGTGGCCGATGTGGGTGATCGTCGGTTCGGCGGGGTTGGCGCACCCCTCGGGCAGCGGGTCGAGCGTGTTGTCGGCGTTGAAGTCGGGCCGGGTCAACCGCCCGCAGAAGGTGACGCTGCCGAAATCGAGCGTGTTCGTGGTTCCGCCCGTGACCAGACCTTCCGTCACCGGCGGGACATCGTTGCCGGTGCTGATGACCAGGTGATTCGGGGTCGGATTGCCGAGGTTCGTGCTGGTGTCGGTGCACGGCGACCAGATCGCCCCGTCGCAGACCGCGACGTCGCCGGTGTTGTACGGCACAACCCGATGATCGAGGTTGAGTGCGAAGTTGAGTGCCTGCGCCGTGCCGTCGAGATTGCCGGTCGCCGGCTTGAAGTGGTAGATGCGGGGGCTGAGGATGGTGCCGAAGAACCCGTCGACGTGGGTCGGACAGCCGGTGTTGGCGCCGCTGGTCTCGACGCAGCGGAGGCCGGGATCGACGGCGGCGCTCACCGTGGCCGGGATGATGGTGCCTGATCGGGCCACGATGGCGGCGGCTTCGGCCGACGTCGTGACCGTGAATTCGTCGACGCCGATCGCGCCTCCGAAGAAGGTCTGGACCGCCTGTCCGGGAAGCGTGACCCGGATGATGGTGAGCTCGGCGTTGAACGAGATGCAGTTCGATCCGGTGACGTCGGGATGCACGGCCACGATGGCGAGGGCGTCCGGGTCGGTACAGCCGTTCCACGCGCTCCGGGGCAGCCCGATGTTCAACTCGACCGAATCGAGGGCCGCCGTGGTGGCGTCGAGGGTTTCCGGGAGATCCTGCGCCCCGGCCAGGGCGGCCAGGTCGACGGCTCCCTGGAGGTTGACCTGTGTTTGACGGACGTTGCCGAGATCGATGGCGAACGCGGCGACGGTCAGCAGGAAGATCATCAGCATGCCGGTCATCAGGAGGATGACGCCGCGCTCACCGGTCCGTTCCGGGTTTCGCTCCTCGAGCCGGGCGTATCGCAGGAGGAGAAGCTTCAGGTACACCAGGTCCAATCCGTTCCGGCAGGTAACGTGTCCGAATGGGCGACGACGTCCACCTCGTCGGATTCGATGCGGACGTAGCGGGCACTCTTGAGCCAGATCTCTCCGGAGAGGGGCTCGGCCATGCCGGTGATACTGCGGGCGCGGGTGGTCAGGCAGACGAGCACCTGTTCGCCGCTCGTCATCGATGCCGGCGGCACGACCCGGACGTAGGTCTCCGCCGGCGGTCGGCCGGAGAAGTTGCGGACCATGCAGACGAGCTTCTCGGTGTCGGGCGCGGTGGCCGGGTCGGCGACACAGCCGGTGGCCCCGCTGTACTCGTCGACCGACAGTTCCCGCGCCGCCCGGAACGTGGCGTTGTTGACCTGCTGCAGGTCGTTGAGGATGAACCCGAAGTCCACGATGGCGGCGAAGAACATGACCAGCATGGGCAGCACGAACGCCGCCTCGACGACTGCTGCACCGCGCTCGTTGCGCCGACCCTGGCCTGACATGGACCTTACATCGGATACATGGGTGGTTTTCCTTTAGCCAGGTGGGCCCTATGGCACGAGAAACTCTGGGTGAGGTTACCTTCGGGAAGTGACGTCCTCCCCGGTGATGAGGTGATGCTCGAGCCCGGCCGCCACCCGCGACAGCACCCGCTTCATCGCCAGCGCTCCCATCGTGGCCATGGCCCTCTGCACCGGCCCGTTTCCGTTGAGCGTGGCCGCCATGGTGACCTCCGTCGACGTCGCCGTCGAGGCGGTGGCGCCGATGTCGACGAGGACCTCCTCGATCGGTGGCTTCGACGGTCCACCGGTCAGCTTCACGGTGTACCGGTGACCGGGCCCGTCGAACGCCACGATCTCCTCGGTGATCCACTTCGATCCGGTGTCGTTCAACTCGCAGCGGCGCTCGGCGCCGAGGCCGGTGGCGCGGTCGCCGATCGAGGTGCTGTGAATGACCTCGGGGTTCCATCGGTAGGTGGTGCCGAAGTCGGCGAGTGTCGCCCACACCTGCTCGATCGGTGCGTTGATGGTGCGTGAAACTCGGGTCGTTGCCATGTGATCGTTCTCCTCGTTCTTTGTCCGCTACTCCGACGTCGAATGGAGGCACCGATTCTGGACAACAGCCGGAGGATTGACTGAGTTCGAACGATGAGCGTGACCGGTTGGGCCACCCGTTCGATCGCTAGGGGGAGTCGGGATCGGGTGACACCTCGGCCCGCCCGGCGCTGGCGTCGGCCACCGTCGCCCGGGCCTCGTCGAGTTGGTCTTCGGGCACCGAGACGGTGATCGTGACCTGCGCCGTATAGACGGTGTCGACGATCGTGGCGCCGAGTTCGTTGAGCGCCCGCTGGACCCGGTCGGCGTCGTCGTATCCCAGGCGGGTTTGGAATGTGGTGGTCGGTGTGTGGGCGATCAGTTCGGCCCGGTCGAGGGCGGCACCCGCCGCCGACCCGTAGGCCCTGACCAGCCCACCGACGCCGAGCTTTGTTCCCCCGAAGTAGCGGGTGACGACCACGGCGACGTCCACCAGATCACGTCCTGTCAACTGGGCCAGGATGGGGCGCCCGGCCGACCCGCCCGGCTCGCCGTCGTCGTTGCACCGGTCGATCGCCGGGCGGGCGATACGCCAGGCGGTGCAGTGATGGGAGGCATCGGGGAACTCCGCCCGGACCTCCTCGACCAGCTGGTGCGCCGCCGCCTCCGAGTCGACCGGGGCGACGGTGGCGACGAAGCGCGAGCCCTTGATCGGATCGATCTGATGACGGACTCGGGCAGCCACCGAAAACACCGGTTCAACCTCCATCCGCTAGGTCTCGGACCGGCCCCCGCCCCCGGAACCCGAACGCTCGGCCACGAAGGTGAAGTTCATGGCTCGAGCGTAGGCTGTCGGTCATGACCTTCACGAACTGCTCGGGGGCGGCGCCTTCGGGGTGACGCCGGGACCTCGACCGGCGACCAGCGCCGTCGCCAGTTCCTCGAACGCCCAGGCCGCCGCCTCGGCGGCAACGGCGCTGTCGACGCCGTGTTCGGCCACGAGCCGATGCCAGGTTCGGCCGCTCATCATCGAGCGCAGGACATGCACCACCGCTCGCCGGCGCGCCGGATCAAGATCGGGTCTGGCCTCGGCCACGACGTGGTCGAGCCGTTCGATGTTCCGGTCGATTCGGTTGGCGTAGGTCGAACCCTCCGACACCCTTGCGGCCTCGACCTGGAAGGCGGCCTTGGCCCGGTTCCCCTGCCCGTCCCAGGAGCGGAAGAAATGGCGGATGGCCTCGGGGATCGTGGTGAGATCCATGTCGGGGATGGATTCCGGTCCGATCGGGACGGGGGCGTCGTCGAGGCCGGCCGTGGCCACGTCGATCATGAGCGCGTCGATCAGGGCGTCTCGACCGTCGAAGTAGTTGTAGAGGGTGCGGTGCGACACACCGGCCCGGTCGGCGACGGCCTGGAGCGACACGTTGTTGGCGCCGCGTTCGACAACCTCGTCGGCCAGGGCGTCAAGGATGGCCGAGCGGGCCAGTTCCTTTTGTCGGTCTCGCAGTGACTTGGCCATGACGTCATCGTATACTACGTCCGAATATCTTGCATAGCATATGCAAATAACATATAGTCCATGCAAATACGGTTCCGATCCAAG
>JAOUGG010000385.1 GCA_029857855.1 Acidimicrobiia bacterium
CCTCGCAGTCATCGGTGCCGAAGGTGCGGGATTCGCCGGCCACCATCGAGAAGACGCGAAGGCCCGTCCAGGTCCACTCGGCCTGCTCCTGGGTCAGGTTCAGCGAGTGGCCCTCGTCGGCCAACGACTCACGGGGATAGTGGCGTCGGGTGGTCATTTGTCCGTGAACGCTCCTTCGATGACGATTGGTTTGAGTCATGGTTGACGGCTGATCAGACACCGCTGATGGCCCGGGACAGCTCCTCCTGGAGTTCCTCCAGCTCCGCGCCGCCGGCCATGAGCCGGGTGAGTTCATTCTGGTCGATCTCGTCCTTGGCGAAATTGCCCATCGAATGACCGCGATTGAGAATCAGGAATCGGTCGCCGACCGGGTAGGCGTGAGCCGGGTTGTGGGTGATGAAGATCACGCCAAGCCCTCGCTTCGCCGCCTCCACGATGTAGCGGAGCACGACGCCCGATTGCTTGACGCCAAGGGCCGAGGTCGGTTCGTCCAGGATCAGCACCTTGGCCCCGAAGTAGACGGCCCGGGCGATGGCCACCGACTGGCGCTCACCACCCGACAGCGTGCCCACCGGTTGCTCGGTGTCTCGGATGTCGATGCCCATCTTGGCCATTTCGTCCTTGGCGATCTGCTTGGCCGACTTCGTGTCGATCCACTGCAGCGGCCAGGTCCCCTTCTTCGGTTCGGAGCCGAGGAAGAAGTTCCGCCACACCGACATGAGCGGCACCATGGCCAGATCCTGGTACACGGCGGCGATTCCACGGTCGAGGGCCTCGCGAGGCGACTCGAAGCGAACCTCCTCGCCCTCCAGTTTGAAGGTCCCCTCGTCGTGTTGGTGCACACCGGCCAGGATCTTGATGAGCGTCGACTTGCCGGCACCGTTGTCGCCGAGCACGCAGGTCACCTCGCCGGCGTTCACCTCGGTGGTGACGTGACGAAGCGCGATGATGTTGCCGTAGTACTTGCCGATGTCGGTCAGTTCGAGAAGCGCTGATTCAGTCATGATTGTCGATCTCCTCTATCGGGTCGCTTCGGCTTTGGCACGGATGAAGTTGTTGGCGATGACGGCTACCAGCAGAATGCCGCCCAGGAAGACGAAGCGCCAGTCGGAGTTCCAGCGGGAAGCCGGGATGCCCTGCACCGACATGGCCATGATGATGGCGCCGATGGCGGCACCGAACGTGGAGCCGTAGCCGCCGGTGAGCGCCGTTCCGCCGACGACCGCGGCGATGATGTACTCGAATTCGAGACCGTTGCCGGTACTGGCCTGGATCGTGTTGAGTCGGAAGGCAAGGAGCGTTCCGACCAGCCAGGCGGCGAACGACACGACCATGAACAATTGTGTCTTGGTGCGGGCGGCCGGCACGCCGATCTGGCGGGAGGCCTCCTTGTTGCCGCCGACGGCGAACGTCCAGGACCCGAACGCCGTCTTGGCCAGCACCCACGAGCAGACGGCGGCGAAGAGGATGAACCACAGCGTGCGGACGCTGAACACCGCGGACGGGGTCCCCGCGTCGACGTCGGCCTGGGTGAAGAAGAGCAACCGGGAAGTCACTCCAAGAACGATCAGCAACCCACCGGCGAGAGCCAGGCGCTCACCGAGGTGATCGGCTGGCGTGTCCGGTTCGCGACGCTCTCCGAACACGGCGGTCACCACGGCCCACGTGGCGATGACGGCGGCAATGACCAGCATGACCGTGAACACCTCGGACCGGAACTTGACCGCCGTCGACTGGGAGCGGATGAAGAAGGCGAACCCGGCGGTGACGGCCGCCGTGATCAACAGGATGAGCGATCGCATCGACTGCGAGTTGCGTCCGACGCCGTTGGCCGCCATCAGCAGCAACACCACCCCGATTGCGCCGAGACCGACGAACAGAATGGCCCGCAGGCCCTGCTCGGTGACGAGGAGAAACATCGTGTCGCTGTTGTTCTTGTCGAACGACACTGCGGCGATGAGGGCCAGAACCAGCGCGCCGACTCCAAGACCGAACTCGGTGATCCAAGCCCCTGACCAGGTGATCGCGCCCCGGTCGGCGAGCGGCTTGTAGCGCCACAAGGCCAGACCGAAGCCGGTGATGAGAATGGACAGCCCGATGATGACGGCACCGACGGTGTTGTCCGACACCCCGTCGGTGTTGTGGAGATAGAGAACGCCGGCGACCAGGCCGGCAACACCGGCGGCGAAGGCGATGAGACCGGTCGGGTTCATGTGTTCCTTGCGGGCGAACCGCAGCTCGAACACCGCCAGGCCGATGAGGCCGAGTCCGACCAGGCACCCGACGGTGTAGAGGACGTCGCGTCCCTCCCACACATGGGCGCTGCGCTGCCACTCGGCGGCGAAGATCGGTTGGAAGAACCCGTAGCCCTTGTCGCCGCCCCGGTCGGCGGCGTTGAGGGCGAGGTCGTCCATCTTGCCGACCTGGATCTGGTCGACGATCAGCTTCGAGAAGCCGAGTTTGGCGCCCCGGATGATGAAGAAGGATCCCAGCGTCACGATGAAGCTGGGGAGCCCGGTGCGGTCGACCATCGTGCCGTTGACCCAACCGAGGCCGAGGGCGATGGCCAGCGATACGGGCAAGGCGACCCAGAGACTGAGACCGTAGCCGCCCATGTCTCCGGTGAAGTCGCGCACCAGCAGGAGCGTCAGGATGCCGAAGGCCCCGGTGGCCGCACCGGATGACAGATCGAACTCGCCCCCGATCATCAACAGGGAGACGGCGACCGCCATGATGCCAAGCGTCGACGCCACGTCGAGTATCTGCGCGGTGCCCGACGTGAGTCCGAAGACGTCGGACACCGACCAGAAGAAGGCCCAGATGGCGAGGGCGGCGATGACGGCCCCGATCTCGGGCCGAACGAGCAGCCGGGCGAAAACCCCCCGGTAGGCGAGGCGCTCATCGCTTGCAGCCGTCGGCCCGGCCGCTTCACCCCCTCCGTTTTCATGAAGCTCAGGCGCCTCGGTTTCGGGCACCTCTGTTGTTGCGTCACTCATGTGACTTGAATCCCCCTTGATACTGCGTTTGTTGTACTGCGTTTGTCGTACTGCGTTTGTTGGACCGTGTGTCGTGATGACGGCCGTGGTCCGATAGGGAACAGGCCCGGCCCCCGGAGTTCCGAGAGCCGGGCCTGTTCCGGTACCGAGGATCACACGGTGGTGATCGTTCGGCTCAGCGTGTGCTGAAGGTGACTAGCGGGTGCCTTCGGCGACCAAGGCCTTGACCTCGGCCGCATTGTCGGTGGTGACGAAGCCGGGACCGGTCAGGATCGGCAGTCCGCCACCGGCGGTGTTGAGGTTGGTGACGTTGAGGTACAGCAGGATGACCGGCAGGTAACCTTGCAGGTACTGCTGCTGATCGATGGTGAAGGCGACGCTGCCGGCCTCGATGGCGTCGATCAGCTCCGGTGTGATGTCGAACCCACCGACGGTGGCGTCACGACCCAGATCCTGGACGGCCTGCAGGCCTGACATGGCGATGACCGGGCCGGTGCCCATGAAGCCGTCGATGGCGGGATCGGCCTCGAGGGTGGCCTTGATGGCGTTGATCTGAGCGGTCTGGTCGGCGTCGAGACCGACGAACTCGCTGATGACCTCGCCGCTGAAGGTCTCGGCCAAACCGTCACAGCGCTCCTCGAGTGCCACGTTGGACTCCTCTTGACGACCGCAGAGGATCTTGGTGGCACCGGCGTCGTTGAACCGCTCGCCCGCACCGTTGCCGGCGATGACCTCGGTCTGCCCGACGTGGGTGAGTGCGCCGATATCCTGGTAGTCGTTGGCGCCCGAGTTGAGGGTGACGACCGGGATACCGGCCGCCACGGCCTCCTGCAGCGGGCCTACCAGCTGGTCGGGGCTCGGAAGCGAGGCGGCGATGCCGCTGGAACCCTCACCGATCGCGGTCTGGATGTCGGTGACCATCTTGCCCGGGTCGTTGTTACCGGGCAGCCATACGCAGTTCACGCCGACGTCCTCGCACGCCGCATCGAAGCCCCGCTTCACCACGGACCAGAACGGACCGTCGTCGGAGTGGGTGATCATGTGGAAGGTCAGATCGCCTCCCTGGGTCAGGTCGACGGAGTCGTCGGCGGCGGTGGAGTCGTCGGTGGACGCCGAGTCGTCGGTTGCCGCGTCGTCGGTCGACTCGGTTGAGTCGTCGGTGCTCGCTTCGCCGTCGCCTTCGTCGGATCCAC
>JAOUGG010000386.1 GCA_029857855.1 Acidimicrobiia bacterium
GGGGGAGGAGGTGCTCGTACGCAGCCGCTTCGCGCCGGTAGGCGCCACTGGCCGCAGCAGCGTCACGGTTGATGTTTTCGACCGGCAGTTTGGCCACCGCGGTGGCGGAAACGGCGTCCGAATCGGCGAGATCGAGCCGGATCACCTCGCTGAAGGTGCCTCGTCCGCCCCCCACATCGGTTTGGGCGGTGATTTCGGTGTCGGGGCCGAAGGCGGCTCGAACCAGCTGTTTCAGGCCGGATTGTCCACACAAAACGTCCGTTGCCGGCATCGAATCCGTCTTTCGTGATCGCTCTACGCGCGAATCGTTGACTCTACGCGCGCAGCTTACTAGCATCATCATCAAGGTAAATACCTCTCCCGTAATTACGTCCGAGTACTGCGGTCGCGTCGAACAGTGTTCGAGTCCCGGCGGGACGGAGGGGACTACCTCAGCGCGTTTTCAATCTTCTCAGGAGCACCATCACATGTCGCTAGAAGCGAGCTTTTCAGGAAAGCGAACAGCCGAGATCGTCGGAATCACCTACCGGCAACTCGACTACTGGGCTCGCACCGACCTCCTCAGACCCTCGGTTTCCGACGCGAACGGCTCAGGCTCCCGGCGGCGCTACTCCTACAAGGATCTGCTCGAGCTGAAGGCGATCAAGACCCTCCTCGATGCCGGGATCAAACTCGAGTCCGTGCGCGAGGTGTTCGCCTACATGCGGGAACAGATGGGCGAGGACATCGCCTCGGCCAACCTTGTTATCCACGGCACCACCTCCGTCTTGACTCGCAGCGGCGAGGAGCTGATCGACCTGGTCCGCAAGGGTCAGGGTGTGCTGAACGTGCTCCCGTTGGCCGGTATCAAGGATGAGGTCGACGCCAAGATCGTCGAACTGCAGCCTCCCGCCCGCAAACCGGCTTCGACCGACGTCGAGGTGGTCGCCGATCCGGACGTGCCGACCGACGGCGACGACATCGCGGTCACCAACTGACCGAGCCACCCGCGACCGGAAGGGTCAGCGCTGCGGGCTCGGGTTGAGCCACATCTGGGCCCGGTTCTTGCCTGCCGCCTTGGCCGCGTAAAGGGCCTGATCGGCCCGGTCGAAGGTTTCCGAGACGTCGACCGTGGTCTCATGCAACGCCACACCGGCACTGAGTGTTGTCGACCGTCCCTGTTCGGCCCAACCCTTCAGAATCCGTTGGGCGACCTTGACCGGATCGGCGAATGCCCGCCGGGCCACCACGAGGAACTCGTCGCCGCCCAGGCGGGCCGACGTGTCGGAGTCGCGGAGACACTGCTGAAGGTGGTTGCTGAGATCCTGGAGCACCTGATCACCCGCCGTGTGGCCCTGGGTGTCGTTGACCTCCTTGAACCCGTCGAGGTCGAGCAGGATCAGGGCGTCGCCGTCCTCGAGCGAGTTGATGAGCGCATCGGCGTGTTTGCGGTTGCCGATTCCGGTGAGTTCGTCGCGGGTGGAGGCCCGCTGCAGCTGGTTGATGACGAAGAGGTGCTCGATGGCGATGCCGACCTGGGTGCCGAACAGCCGGGCCAGATCGACGGTGAACGCCGGGTCCTCCTGCGGTACGGGATGCACGACGACGGCTCCGGCCGGCACGTCGGCCGCCGGTAGCGGCAGCACAAGCATCGACTCACGTCCGCTCGGAACCAGGCGCGGTTCGTCGCCGCCGATCGCATCGGCGACGAGCTGGGCCGTCTCGGCATCGGGCTCGTCGTCACTCGACGGCCCGACGGTGACGGGGATGAGTCCGCCGACGACGTCGCGCAGCACGACCGTGGCCCGCTGGGCCTGGAAGATCTCCTGAGCCGCCAGGGCCACTTCGGTGGCCGCCTCCTGCAGCGAGGACGGGCGCCGGAACCGGCGGAGCACGTCGTCGAGGCGTGCGAGTCGTTCGCTGCGCGAGGAGAACCAGCGGGCGGTGCGAACGCTCCGGTCGACGAGGGCGGAGATGACCTCACCGATGACGGCGGCCACCGGAACACCGATCAGCGGCACGGCGAGGCCCACCCGGAAGTTGTCGACCCGGTTGGCGGCGAGAACGACCCCGACCACCAGTGGGCTGAACAGCAGCGCCGATCCCGGCGGCAGTACGAAGCCGACGTAGGACAGGACCAGGATGGCGGCGGCGGCGAATCCGATCACCGCGTGTGGCGTGCCCGAGCTGTCGGCCCAGTAGATCGACGCCATCATCGCAGCAAGGACCAGAACCGCCGGTAGGAGCCTCAGCAGCGACGGTAGCTTCGCCCAGTCGGTGAAGAAGGCGTAGATGCCGGCAAACACCATGGCCAGGGCCAGATACAGGATGGAGGGCCCACGATCGGATGCGTCACGGGCCAAGTAGTCGAAAACCGCGAGTAGCGCCGCGCTGAAGAGCAGGGCCGACGAGGCCATCTTGTATCGCTCGCGCCACAACACTGGTCGCTATGACCCTTCTGTTTCCATACGCTGGTCGGCCTCACGGCTTTCTGTGACGCTATACACCTGTAACGCTAAACATCTACGACGGCAGTTTCCACGACGGCGGACTTGACCACCATGGGTGTCGTTGAGAATACCCTACGTGGCCGGTTCGTTCCCAAGGCTAGTCGCGAATCAGCGCTCGATGGTGGGTACTTTCTCATCCCTGCTCGGACCGGACCGGCGACGGGACGGCCGCCTGACTCCGCCGGAATCATCGGTTGGGCAGATGATCCTCAGTCAGCCCGCCGGCGTGCGCGCCGTCGTTGAACGAGCGGATGATCCACTGCCGTTCCCCTTCACCGGAGGCTGCGAGGCCACCTTCGCCGGCCGTCGCTTCGAGGGGTCTCTGGATCACGAGATGGTTGATCGACGTGTGGCGAACCCCGAAGAACGTGCCAGGGCCGGACCCGGCCACGTGCTGGAGTACGGCGGCGATGACCCCGCCGTGGCAGAACGCCGCCACCATCTCACCCCGGTGGCGATCGGCGATCCGTCCGACGGCACCGACGACCCGCTCGGTGAGTTGGGCGTTGGATTCGGCGCCGGGGATCACTCCCCAGTCCTGCCGGCTACGCAGCGCAAGAGCCGTGGGGTGGTCGTTGGCGAACATCTCCCGGAGAAGCCCGCCTTCGGCCTCGCCCAGGAAGACCTCCCGGAGGTCGGGCTCCACGACCGGCTCGATACCGGTGGCCGCCGCCAACGGGGCCGCAGTCTGGTGGGTGCGGGTCAGGGTCGAAACATAGATCACCGAAACCGGTTCGGCGGCCAGCCGATCCGCTACTCGCCGGGCCTGGAAGTGGCCCAGCTCGGTGAGCTCGGGATCGCCGTGCCCGTCGACGAGTCGGAACGGTCGACCGGGAACGTAGGGGGCGGATTGCCCGTGGCGGATCAGGAGGATCTGGCTTGCATCCGGCGCCGGGGTGAAAAAGCCCTGGGGATAGGATTTCGGTTCGTCGCTGTCGGTGTCTGCACTGTTCATCGATCTGAACTCTAGATGCGACGGGACGGAGCCCATCACCGGGCGCAAGCGGCATGGTTTCGGCTATCGACGGCCGAAACTCCGGAACTTGCTCCGAGGTTGGCAGTTTCAACAGCCGAGGAATCTAGGATCGACGGATGGTTCACGGTGACTCTTGTCGGCAGGAATCGTCGGATGCGGCGGATGGGATCGGTGACGGCTCGACAGCCCCCGCCCCGCCGGAGGCGGTGCGCATCCCGTTCGAACGCACGCTGTGGGACGACGCCCGCCTCGATCACTATCAGTGGCTCGAGGACAAGGAGTCACCGGAGGTCCGGCGTCATCTCGAAGCGGAGAACGCCTACACCGAGCAGGTGCTCGGGCCGGTCGACGATCTTCGGGAGACCCTGTTCGCCGAGATCAAGAGCCGCATCAAGGAGACCGACCTGTCGGTTCCGGTGATCCAGGATCAGTGGGCCTATTACGGTCGCACCGTCGAGGGTCTGGCCTATCCCATCCACTGCCGGCGGCCGGTCCCCGCCGACGTCGACCTCGCCGGAGTCGAGTTGGTGGCCTGGTTGACCGATGAGGAGCCGTTCGACGAGCAGGTGCTCCTCGACGAGAACGCCGAGGCCGAGGGTCGAGACTTCTTCGACATCGGCGTGTTCGAAGTGTCGCCCGACCATCGCCTTCTGTTGTGGGCCTACGACGACGCGGGTGACGAGCGGTTCACGGCGTTCGTGCGCGACCTCGAAACCGG
>JAOUGG010000387.1 GCA_029857855.1 Acidimicrobiia bacterium
GTTCGGCCAGGAGCGGGATCTGGCGGTAGAAAAGCTCGGCGGTTCCGTCGATACCAGGCACCAGGATGATCGTGTCCGCTCCCGAGGGTGACACGTCGTGCAGGTGGGCGGGGTGCGGATCGGTCATGGCTCGGTCGCCGGGAGTGGTCGGGCAGGAATGCCGACGTAGGTGGTGTGCGGCTCCAGCCTCGCATGTTTGGGCACGACCGACATCGCACCGATCTGCGTGCCCTCGCCGGTTTCGACCCCGATGCCGACATGGGCGCCGACGCCGACGGTGGTTCCGGGGCCGAGGATCACCGGCGCCAGCAGCACGCGACCGTTCTCGACGGTGTGGGCCGAGAGATGGACGCCGGCGCCGATGACCACGTCGTCACCGAGATCGAGCAGGCAGTCGTCGCCGACCTGGAGGCTGTTGATCCACACGTGGCGGCCGACCCGGGCCCCGTTGAGGCGCATGTACCAGACCCAGATCGGTGTCGACCGGAACACGATGCCGGCAACGACGTGCACGAGGTGGTTCATGATGGAGTAGCGGGCCCAGTCGAGCAGCTCCGGAGGCAGCTCCGCGATCGTCAGCTCGGCCCGGCGCGGGGGTCGCCAGCCGAGCAGGCGGGAGGTCTCGGCCGACAGCAGCATGAACAGCAGCGCGAAGATGAGGTAGGCGGGAGCTGCGGCTGCAGCCAGAAGGAACAGGCGGAGCGGTTCGGGCGAGATGTCGACCGTCAGGAGCCACCGGTAGAACGATGCCGGGGGCAGGGCGGCCAGGCCGACGATCACGTTCACGACGACGAAGCAGGAGATCGCCGTCAGGGCGAAGCGGACGGCGAGCGTCAACCGGGTCGACAGCGGCGGCACCGACGAACGACCGCCGTCGCCCTTCAACGATTCGCTGTTCAACGATTCGCCGGCCAACGATTCGCCGGCCAACGATTCGAGGGTCAGTCCGGTGATCGAGCCGACGACCAGACCCATCGCCACCGCGGAGGCCACGGCCACCATGACGTGCACGAGAAGCGGCCACGAGTTCGGCACCGCCGACAGCGCAACCACCGGAATCATCACGCCGACAAGCCAGGCGCCGGTATTGACCGGCACCCACCGGGCCGAGTCGGGCACGACGGTGCGCAGCACCCGCCACTGGAGGAACCCCATGGCGGCCAGGGCCAACAGTGCGGACGGGGCGAGCACCGCAACCGCCACGACGGGCGGGACGTCGACGCCGGTGGCCAGGGCCGAACCGCCCATGCCGACCAGCCAGGCGACTGCCGCCGAGGCCGCGGTCGCCTCCACCCACCGGCGCCGTGACAGCGCCGGCCAACGGGCTCCCAGCACGAGGGCCTGGGCGGTACCGAGTGCGGCGCCCTCGCCGGCGCCGGCCACCGTCAGACCGGCAACCAACACGGCGTCGGATGCCCCGAGCGAGGCGAGCAGCGCGCCGGTCACAGCGGGAGGGATGAAGCCGACGAACTCACCGATCACGAACGCGCCGACCCACCGTCGCCACAAGGCGCCGGACGTCCGCGAGACGGGGGCGGCGAGGTCGGGGAATGTCATCGTGACCTCACTTTGCCCGTCGTGTTGCCGGTCGAGCCTCAGCCCGCCTCGACCGCCGGCACCTTCGGTGCGGACAGCACGAGCACGGGGCGAGCCGCCGTGGCCACAAGCCCGGCTGCGGTGCTGGCCATCGACAGACGATCACTGTTCGAACGTCGGCGACGGCTGACCACGAGGACTGCGGCGTCACGCCGCTCGGCCAGAGTCTCCAGGGCGTCGACCGGATCGTTGTGCTGGATGACCTCCCACCGGGTGGCGATCTCATGGCTGCCTTCCTCTGCCAGGGCCTGAAGCCGGGATGCGATCTCGGGATGGAACGGATCGCCTGGCTCCGGGTCGGGCACAACCCGGGCCAGCCACAGACGATGGCCGACGGCCTTGGCCAGCGCCAGCGCCGGCTCGACACCGGCCTCGGCGGCCGCCGATCCGTCGACACCGAGCACCACCTCGCCTTCGAGACCACGCTCGCGGATGCGGGTGATGCTCACGTTGGGGCCGATCAACAGAACAGGCCCGCCGACGCGGTCGAGCAGCTTTTCGGCCACCGAATCCTTGATCCGCCAGGCGTCGATGTGCTCGGTCGCCATGATGACGAGCGCTCCGGCTCCGACATGGTCGGCGACCGCAGTAGCGGGATCGTCACCGTAGAGATGGGTGGCCTGGACGTCGAGTCCCGGGTGAACGGTGTGGACCTGCTCGGCAAGATGGTCGAGCACGGGATCGACCGAGGCGATCGACGACGTGACGTGAACGAGTTCGACGTCGGTGCCCCACGCTTCGGCCAGGCGGACACCTAACGTGGTCGTGCGATCGTGGAGCATGCCGTCGATCGACGGCATCACGATCCGCGTGATGGGCCGCCCGGCGTCGAGTGCGGGAGCGGCTTTGGTCGAATGTGGTTGCATGGGATTCCTCCTCGCGGTGCTGCTGACTTCATCGAACCCGATCGACGGGCCTGAGCGGTAGAGCCCAACGTCCCGGCTTCCGACCTTCGTTCTTTGGAGATTTCGGGGTGAGGGCGGTCACCAGGTGTCGACGTTGGGGCGCTTCGTTTCCGGGCCGGTGCCGGCGAGATGCCCGGTACCGGCTCGGCGTTCCGCCTGCTCGGCCGTCGCCACCATCATCATGATCCAGCGGCGGGTGTCGACCGGGTCGATCACGTCGTCGATCTCGAAGTGGTCGGCCAGGCTCACACCCTTGCCCGCCGCGTAGAGCTTCGCCACCCTTGCCTCGAACTCGGCCATGCGCTCGGCCGGGTCGTCGATGGCGGCCAGCTCGTTGCGGTAGCCGAGCTTCACGAAGCCTTCGAGGCCCATGCCACCGAACTCGCTGGTGGGCCAGCCGACGGTGAACACCCCGGCTTTGAAGTCGCCACCGGCCATCGCCTGGGCGCCGAGCCCGTAGCCCTTGCGCAGCACGACGGTGCCGAGCGGAACGTCGAGGTTGGCGCCGGTCACGAACATCCGGGAGGCGTGTCGGACCAATGCCGTCTTCTCGGCTTCGGGGCCGACCATGATGCCGGGAGTGTCGCAGAAGCTGACGACCGCCAGGCCGAAGGCATCGCACAGCTGCAAGAACCGTGAGGCCTTGTCGGCACCGTCGGCGTCGATCGCTCCGGCCAGATGAGCCGGGTTGTTGGCGATGACCCCGACCGGGCGGCCTTCGATGCGGGCCAGCGCGGTGATCATGCCCGGCCCGAACCCGGGCCGCAGTTCGAGGACCGAGCCGACGTCGAAGGTGGTCTCGATGACCTCACGGACGTCGTAGATCCGTAGCCGGTTCTCGGGAATGATGTGGCGCAGCCGCCGCTGGTCGTGGATCTTCCAGGAGTCGAAACGACCCTGGAAGTAGGAGAGGTACTGTTTGGCCGCAGCGACGGCCGCTGCTTCATCGTCGACGAGGATGTCGATCACGCCGTTGGGTTCCTGGACCTCGACGGGGCCGACCTCGGTGGGGTGGAAGACGCCGAGGCCGCCGCCCTCGATCATGGCCGGGCCACCCATCCCGATGTTGGCGGCTCGGGTTGCGATGATGACGTCGCAGCAGCCGAGCAGGGCGGCGTTGCCGGCGAAGCAGTAGCCGCCGACGATGCCGATCAGCGGGACGGTGCCCGACAGTTGGGCCCAGCGGGTGAAGGCCGGACCGTCGAGTCCGGCGACCACGGTGCCGTCGGTATCGCCCGGCCGACCACCACCGCCCTCGGCGAACAGCACCACCGGCGTTCGAAGGCGGGCGGCCAGGTCGAACAGCCGGTCCTTCTTGCGGTGGTTGTTGTGGCCCTGGGTTCCGGCCAGGACCATGTAGTCGTAGGTCACGACCATGGTCCGGGTGGCGGCGTCGTCCCGATCCTCGAACAGTTCGGCGTTGACGGTACCGATGCCGCCGATCAGGCCGTCGCCCGGGGTCTTCTCGATGAGCTCCTGTTTGGATCGTCGGCGGCGTTGGGCGGCCACCACCACCGGCCCCCACTCGGTGAACGAGCCGTCGTCGACCAGGTCGGCCAGGTTCTCCCGGGCGGTGCGGCGGTCGGTGGCGTGCCGTTTGGCCACGGCGTCGGGGCGGTTCTCGTCGAGGCCGTAGCCGTGCCGCTCGATCGACTCGGCCAGGTCGGGGC
>JAOUGG010000388.1 GCA_029857855.1 Acidimicrobiia bacterium
TCGATCGACGCTCCCGCAGCATCGAGCCGGGGGTATGGATCACGACCACCGACGACAGTCACGTGGTCAAGATCGAGGAGCAGTACGTGCCTTGAGACCTGAGCAAGCGCTCGGCTTGCCAGTATCGAACATTTGTTCGATACTGGACTCATGCTCGCCGGTCGGCATGACATCACCGGGGACATCGCCCGTCTGCGCAAGGATTTCGTCGGCGCGACGAACGAGGCCGACGACGTACTCGCCCGCCTCGAGGTGTTGGCTGCGGCCGCCGTGCTTCACGGGATGTCGTATGCCATCGTCACCAAGGCCGGCGGGGTGCCTCGCAGCCGGATCGAGGCGGTCGCCGAGGTGCGTGCCGATGCCGTGACGGCCTGCGCCGCCGGGTACGAGCGGATGGCCTCGGGCCTGGTGATGCGGATTGGGCACACGCCGACCGTCGAGAGCGCCAACAACACCACGTGACCCGCTGCGACATTCGTCGGATCATCGAGCGCCGCTCAACCCGGCCGTCCGGCGACGACGGAGACCGCTCCGCCGAATCGGGACGAGGATGTGCCGACGCCCGAGTCGGGCCACGGCCCGCACCGACCGCCACGGATGCCGCAATCCCAACCACAGGAGTCGGCGCATTGGGGGCAGGCCCCGGAGAGGGTGACGGAGCTGCGCGACCATGCCTGCGGGAACGAACTCGTCGACCCCGTAGCGCTGCGGGCGACGGTCGTCCGGCATGAAGTACGTCCCGAACAGGAGATCCCAGGACGGGAGAAAGACCGAGTAATTCGAGTTGATGGCCTCCGGTTCGTTGGCGTGATGCCAATGATGAAAGTCGGGGGTGATGATCACCCGGTGCAGCGGCCGCAGCCGCCACCGCACATTGGCGTGGAGAAAGATCCCGATCACGATCTGCACCACAGCCAGCGCGCCGGTCACTTCCGGCGAGAACCCGGCGGCGAGCAGGAAGATCACGGCCGGGGCGATCAGCGTTCCATCGAGCGGATGCGTACGGAACCCGCTGATCCAGTCCAGTCGCTCCGTCGAATGATGGATCGCATGGAAACGCCACAGCAGCGGAACCTCGTGATACCAGCGATGGGTCCAATAGATCGCCAGGTCGAACAACAACAGACCGATGACCGGAGCGACGATCGGGGGGATCATCGCCACCGCCGGGCGAAGCAGCAACCCGGGAAGCCAGGCGAGACTGAGCACGGCCACCGGCACCGCGGCGATCAGACCGATGATGTTGAGCAGGCCACCGGCCAACGCGTAGCCGATGTCGGTGCCCACGTCGGGGCGACGAATCGGCTGGCGATGCCGGGGAAAAAGCTTCTCGAACGGAACCACGAGGACGAACACCGCACCGACGGCGAACAACCCACCGGTCTCCACAACCAGCCCGACGGCCACGAGAACCAGGGCCGCCAAGCGGGAGATCCACCTCTGGCCCCGGGCCGGCCGAACCCCGGGCGCCGGCGGCAGCCCGGACTGCAACGACGTCGGCGGTGGGGGCGGCTGAACCGGCGGCGGTGGGGTCGTCGGAGGAGGGGGTGGCGGGGGCCAGGACGGGGACTTCGTGACGCTCATGTCCTACTGTCGAGACCAGCGACCAAAGTGGTTCACCGACATATCTCAACCCGGCGTGAACCGATCGACACCCCGACAACGACTACACAGTGATGCCCACCTCGACCCCAGGCTCAGCCGACGACGGCTCCGACGCCGAGGACCGAGCGCTCGTGGCCCGGATCATTCGGGCCGACCGCTTCGCCCTCGAGCAACTCTATCGACGTCACGCCGCCTGGATCACCGCCCGGCTCGAGAACCGCTGCGGTGACCCCGACCTCGCCGACATCGCCGTCCAGGACACCTTCATCGCCGTGTGGAAGTCGGCCAAGGGGTACCGGGGTGACGGCCAGGTTGCCGCCTGGCTGTGGGGCATCGCCATCCGCCGCCTCATCGATCAGCTCCGCCGCCGACGGCCGACACCGATGGCAGCCGAGGATCTGCACCACCATGCCCGATCTCGAACCAGGCCGGTGTCGTTCGAGGACGACCTCACCCGCCGAGCAGCCCACAGCGAGCTCGGTCCGGCGTTCGCCTCGCTCAGCCCCGATCTCCGTGCGGTGCTGGTGGCAACGGCCATCGACGGGCTGACCACCAAGGAGGCCGCCCGGCTCCTCGGTGTCCCCCAGGGCACCGTCAAGACCCGCCTCATGCGGGCCCGAACCCAACTCCAGGAGGCCCTGAAATGAGCGGCGACCTTCGCCCCCCTCCCCCACCCGGCGGTTCGGTCGGTCCGCCCGGGCCACCGCCCGGTGTCGATCCGTACCGAATCGAACGCAACTGGATGGCGATCTCGGCCGAGCTGTTCGCTCCGCAACCGTCTCGGGTCGAGCGCTGGCTCCGGCGTCTGAGCGTGCCGCCGTCGGTCACCCGCCTCATGGTGGCCACCCCGGCGCTGCGCCGAGCCTGGTTCCTCGCCCTCGCCCTGGTGGTGTTCATCGGGCTTGCCGCCGCCGATCGCAGCCAGACCCGAGAGGACCTCCTCACCCTGTTGGTGCTGGCGCCGCTGGTTCCCGTGCTGGGGGTGTCGATGGCCTACGGGACCGGCTCGGACCCGGCCCATGAGATCTCGCTGGCCACTCCCCTCTCCGGATTCCGCCTCGTCATGATCAGATCGGCCACGGTTGTCGCATGTTCGGTGGTCGTGCTCGCCGCCGCCTCGTTGTTGACGGGTGCAGTGTCGACGATGACGTTCGGGTGGCTGCTTCCATCCCTTGGCCTGACCGCCGGGTCGCTGGCGCTGATGACGTTCACCACACCCCGCCGGGCCGGGGCGATCGCCGCGATCGGCTGGGTGGCGGCCGTCATCGTGGCCCGCAACACGAGCGGCGATCCACTGGCCGCGTTCACCGCCACCGGACAGGTGGCGATGGCGCTCGCCACCGGCATCGGCCTCGTCACGGCCTATCAACGGCGCGACCGGTTCGACCTGTTGGCGGAGTCGACATGACCGGCGCCGCCGCAACCGTCCCGATCGGGAATCCGGCCCAGGTGATGGTGTTCGGGGCGACCCGACGTCTCGGCGACACCGAGGCCATGACCAGCGTCGACCTGTCGGCCCAGGGTGGTTTGATCACCGTCCTCGGACCGAACGGGGCGGGCAAGAGCACCCTGCTCCGCTGCCTGGCCACGGTTTGGCTCCCCGACTCGGGATCGGTACTCATCGACGGCCTCGACCCTCGCCACGAAAGCGACAGGACGGAGATCCGCCGTCGGGTCGGCTACCTCCCCCAGAACTCGGGTCTGGCCGAATCGGCCACCGTCTTCGACGTCGTCGACTACCTCGCCGTGATGAAGTCGGTCGGCCGCGGTTCGACGCATCCCGAGCGGTGGCGGCGCCTCGAGGTCATGGAACTGCTCGGCCTGGTCGGTTTGGCCGACAGGGCGACCGACAAGGTCGGCAGCCTGTCCGGGGGGATGCGACAGCGGGTGGCGCTGGCCCAGGCGCTGTTGGGCCAACCGAGCCTGCTGCTGCTGGACGAGCCGTGTTCCGGACTCGATCCCGAGGAACGATCCCGCCTCCGGTCCATCCTTGGGGAGCGACGGCGGCGCGCCACGATCATCCAATCGACCCACCTCACCGAACAGGCCGCCTTCGGCGACCGGATCCTTGTCATGGCGTCGGGCATGATCCGCTTCGATGGAAGCCCGGCGCGCCTGGCCGGGCTGGCCGACGGAAAGGCCTGGAGCCAGCCAAACCAACCGGCGGCCGATGCGACCCGCACGTACTGGATGACGACCGACGGTCACTACCGCTGCCTCGGCTCGCCGCCCCCGGGGGCGAAGACCGTCGAGCCAACGGTGGAGGACGGCTATCTTTTGCTCCTGAACCCTTAGCCGGAGCCGACTGCGTCGCCGACAACACCACGTGATCCGCCGCGGTCCGTACCATTGAATCCACGATGACCACCGACGAACTCGAACCCTTCTTCGACGGCGAACGTTGGAACCGAGATGCCGTCAGATCGGCGACGGCGGCGACGGACCCGGCCTCTCCATGCGACCCCTCGGCGCCCCCTGCGACGACAGCGAGCCGTGGGAGCCGGGCCAGATCGCCAGCGGGCCCGACGAGCCCAATCGATTCCTTGCGAACCCTTCAC
>JAOUGG010000389.1 GCA_029857855.1 Acidimicrobiia bacterium
AGAGAGTCAGCGCGGTCGCCGGCATCCACAGCCAGGCCCGCTCGGTGCCGTCGCCGATGGCCACGGTGGCACCGATGCCGATGAGTGCGATGCCGGCCGAGACCGCCACCGCGATGGCCGAACCGACGAACACCGATGGGTCGATGACCGCGTCGCGCCGCCGCATGTAGTTGACCCGAACGGTCTCGTTGTAGGCCAGCGCACTGGTTCCGCCGACGGTGAGGGCCAGCGGGCCGATGTCGGACAGCAGCACCACGTAGGACACGAGGACGTACAACAGCACCGCTCCGGAGGCCAACCACATCCAGGTGTGACTCCCGCTTTCCATCGCCACGTAGTGGAGGATCACGCCGAACACGACCGCGCCGGCAACGAAAAGGAGGCCCGCGTTGGCGAAAGCGACGACGGCCCACAGCAGCATGATCGACAGGCCGACCAACCACTCCGGTTGGGTGTGATGGTTGACGAAGTTGCTCCGCCAGGCGTCGAGCCGCTCCCGCAGCCCCGCGTCACGCGACATGGTAGGACCGTCCGATGCTGTGGCGTTTCCGCACGGCGACCCGTCGCAGCACGTGCTCCAACGAGTCTTCGGGCTTCCATGGGATCACGACCACCTGGCGTTCCCGAAGCCAACGTTCGTTCAGTTCGTTGCCGACGGCGAAGATCCGACGGGCCAGCGGGCTGATCGACTCCTCCGGTTCCGGCAGCGCCGGCTTGATGACCATGATGTCGTGACCCCGACTCCGCAACGTCACCAGCATCGACAGGGTGCGCTCGTTGAGCAACGGCGAGATGGCGATGATCGAGGCCGACGAGGGCAGGTTGGCCGGCAGCAAGGCCTGCTGGGGGCTGATGTCGTTGGGGAAGACCTCGGTGGCGAGCAGTGCGTCGACGATCGTGTGGAGGTGACGGCGCCCCAGCCTCGGCGGGAGCCAGCGGATGGTACGCCCGACGTCGAGCAGCCCGAGCCGATCCTGGGCTCGCAGGTGGCGCTCACCCAGTGCCATGGCCGCGGTCACGGTCCATCGCAGCGAGGTTTCGATGTCGACGCCGAGATCCTGGGCCGAGTCGACGAGCAGCGCAATGGTCGAGGACCGGTCGGGGTGCCGTTCGATCACCATCGGTGTGCCGCGCCGGGCGGTGAGCTGGGGATGGATCATGCGCACCGAATCGCCGTGGCGGTAGGGGCGGATCTCCGCGAACTCGCTGCCGGCGCCCTTGCTCTTGGCCCGGTGCTCGCCGGTGACGGGCCGTTCCCGGTACAGGGGGATCAGGCTGGTCAGCCGTTCCGCCGGTGGATGCACCCGCACCGGTGTGTTCACCGGGTGGCGATACACACGCTCCGAGAGGCCCAACCGGTCGCGGTTGGTGATCAACACCCACTCGGGTCCGCTGGCCCCCCATCGGCGGGCCTCGAGCTCGACCGGAAACGTGCGGCGTCCCGACACGGTGGCCACGAATCGGGCCGGCGTCACCGGAACCAGCGTTGGGGGAAACTGGAACTCGAGGTCGACCTCGGTCGACTGGTCGGTCTCGACCGTGACCGTGAACGTCAAGGTGTCACCCTCGACGACCCGATCGACGCTCACCTTCGTCGACACCACTCGGACCTCCGGCCACCATCCGTCGGCGAGGGAGAAAGCCAGGGCGCCGAGGAAGGGAGCGGTGAGAGCCGCCGGTTCGAGGGCCCGAAGGACGAGCGCCAACGTCAACCCACCGAGGCCGAGCACGAGGCACAGCCAGAACCGGTGGGTCAAATGGCGGGTCATCCGGCGACCTTCCTGTCCCATACGAACGACCCCGGCGGACGATGTTTCGCCGCCTGGCGAAACTCGCCAAGCCGGGCCTCCGGCACGGCGACGGTCATGAGACCCGGGGCGGTTCCGGCGGCCCGGCCCGTCGCTGGGTCTCCCGTTCCCCTCTCGGTGCGATCAGGGGGCTGGCCGATGCCGGCTCCGGACCGGCGGATCCGACGACCTGCTCGCTGTCGGTCAACAACGACCGGGACTGCGACTCGAATCCCTGACCCCAGCTCGGGTTCCCGGGCACATAGCCACCGCCGGGGGACCCGGGGGAGGGTTGTGACGGGGCCGCCGGCCGTGGTGGCGGAGCCTGCCAGGTGGCATTCGGGTCGGCGGGCCTGCCGGAGGGCTGCGACCAGGTCTCCTGGAGCGGCCGATGGCGGGCCTGCTGGTCCAGCGGTTCGACCGATTGGGGGGCCGGGACCTGACCGACGATCTCCCGCACCACCTGCTCGGTTCGCACGCCGCGCACCCACTGATCGGGCTGGAGCAGCAGCCGGTGGGCGAGGCAGGGTTCGGCGACGGCCTTGATGTCGTCGGGCAGCACGTGGGAGCGTCCGGCCATGGCCGCCCGGGCCCGACCGGCCTTGAGCAGGGCCAGCGACCCGCGAGGGCTGGCCCCGGCCTCGGTTCGGGGGCTGTTGCGGGTGGCCTCAACCAGGTCGACGACGTACTGGGCGACCGGCCGGGAAACGTGCACCTGCTCCACCCGTTTCTGCAGCCCGACGACGTCGTCGCGGCTCAGAACCGGTTGCAGGCTGAGGCGGTCGCCGGCTCGCTCGGCCCGGCGCATCAGCAGTTCCACCTCGTGATCGCGGCCCGGGTAGCCGACACCGGTGCGGATCAGGAAGCGATCGAGTTGGGCCTCGGGCAGCGGGTAGGTGCCCTCCTGCTCGATCGGGTTCTGGGTGCCGACCACGAGGAACGGCTCGGGCAGCCGGCGGGTGACCGCGTCGGCGGTCACCTGCCGCTCCTCCATGGCCTCGAGCAGCGCCGACTGTGTCTTTGGCGGAGCCCGGTTGATCTCGTCGCCGAGCACCAGATTGGCGAACACCGGGCCGGGCTGGAAGGTGGGCTCGCCGGTCGCCCCGGCCAGCACGGTGGCGCCGGTGATATCGGCGGGGATCAGATCGGGGGTGAACTGGACGCGGGCGAATCGGAGACCGGCCGCCTCGGCCAGGGCCCGGGCGATCGCCGTCTTGGCCACGCCGGGCACGTCCTCGAGGAGGATGTGGCCGTTGGCCAGGAGCGCGGTGACGATCAGCTCCAGCACCTGGCGCTTGCCGACGATGGCACGCTCCAGCTCGTTGAGCAGACGCTCGGCGGCCATCTGAACATCGGTGTGACTCATTCGGTGCTGATCCTATCCGTTCCTATTCGTGGCGGAGGTCGAGGCGTGACTCGAGGACCTCGACCACCCGCTCGATGTCGTTGTTCGAGGCGTCGAGCGGAATCGGGGCCAGGTCGGTGCGGTCCCGGCTGGCCGTGATCAATCGGTTGACGGTGGCCACCAGGTCGCGGCGGGCCACCGAATCCTTCGGGGATCGGAGCTGGAGATCGATGGCCTCCAGCTCCCAGGGGGTGGCGGTCAGTCCGGCCGGACTGGGGGGTTCGACGGTTCGGGGTCCGGCCGACCGGCTGCCTCGACTCACCCGTTTGTTCAGCCGTAGCAGCAGGATCGTCAGTCCGATGGCGGCGATCAGGGCGATCACGGGCAGGATGTCGGCGAGCAGCGTCATGTCGAGGTGGTACCGGCGTTGCTTCGCGGCGGTTGGGGCGTGTGGGTGCCGCCGACCAGGCGGCGGAGGTCGGCGATCATGTCGCGGCGATCCTGTTCGGTGGCCCGTCCCGGAGCGAACCGGGCCTTGGCGTACAGGTCGCAGATGCGGCCGAGGGTCGCCTCGACCGCCGGCACCGTGTCGCTGGCCCGCCGATGCCATTCGAACGGGGTTTCCTCGTCACGGCGAACCGGGAGGCCGCTCAGACCCTGCTCGACGGCGTGGAACGCGAGACGGATGGCCCTGGTGGGATCGGGGTCGGCGGCCAAGCGTTCCAGGAAGCCTTCGAAGTCCTCGCTGCCGTCGGTGGCCCAGTCGAGTGTCGTGGTGACGGCGAGCGTCGGTTCTACGTGCTTTCGGTGCAACAGGTAGCCGGTGAGTGCACTGGCGACGGCCAGCGCGGCGATCGTGGTCGCGATCCACCGCCACGGCATCTCCCGGGGTGTGGCGACCACGATCGCCACGCCATCACCCGGCAACTCGATCGGGGTGATCGTGGTTCCGTCGTCGAGTACCACGGTGCTGTCGGGCCCGGTGAGAGGTGTGACGGTGTTACCGTCGAACTCGGTGGCCGACACGCC
>JAOUGG010000390.1 GCA_029857855.1 Acidimicrobiia bacterium
AGTCGCTGTAGTCTGTATGCCGTGGGTGAACCAGTAACCGTTTCCGAAGTCGCCAGCAGCCGAGAGGGATATCTGCGTTTCGAGACCAACCGGTCGTTCACCGGTATGGGCCACGAGCGCTACCTCAAGGGTGAGCCGATCTACCGCGACCGGCCGGCCGATCAGATCGCCAGGACCCTTTTCGACACCGGCAAGGTCGACGAGGTCCATGTCTACGCCCAGACCGTCACCGTGAAACTGTCGGGCGCCGACTCCGACGGCATCCGTGAGGCGCTCGAGGAGCTGTACATCTACTATCGCCCTGGAGTCGAAGTCCCGACTCCGGAATCCTTCGGCGCCGATAGTTGATCTCCCACACCGTCCCGGCCCGGGTCGGTCTGCTCGGAAATCCATCGGACGGATACGGCGGACGGACAATGGGATTGGCCGTCCCGCGGTTCGGTGCCACCGTGGAACTGGCGGTGGCCGACGAACTCGAAATCGTACCCAATCCCGACGACGAACCGTGGTGGGACGATGCCGGCGACCTGGTCGACCAGGTCGACTGCTACGGTTACCTGACGGTCCCGCAGCTTCTGGCTGCCTCCATCCGAACGTTCGCGGATGTGGCATCGTTCGAGGCGTCGGCGCCGGGATCCGACGCAGGGCCAATGCTCGCCGGATTTCGCTCGACGCGGTTCCGCCTCACCTACCACACGAGCATCCCCCGCCAGGTCGGTCTCGGCGGATCGTCGGCGCTCGTCATCGCCACACTACGGTGCCTGGCCGAGTTCACCGGCCTGGACCTACCGCCCGAGATCCTGCCCTCGATCGCGCTTCGGGTCGAGACCGAGCAGCTCAACTTGACGGCCGGATTGCAGGGGCGTGTCGTGCAGACCTATGGCGGGCTGATGGCCATGAACTTCGGGGAGACGACGACCGACGCCCGGTTCGGGGTTTCGCACGGCGAGTATCACCCCGTGGATTCCGGCAGCCTGCCGGCGCTGTTTCTGGCCTATCGCTCATCGGCCGCTCGACCCAGTGACCGGTTCCACCGCGTCCTTCGCCGACGGTACGAGGACGGCGATTCGACCATTCGGGAGCTGTTGCATCAGCTTGCCGCCATGGCCCTCGAGGGTGAGGCCGCGCTCCGATGGAACGACGGCGATCGATTCGCGGAGCTGCTGGGTGAGAACATGCGTCTTCGACGACAGCTCGGACCGGTTCCCGACGAGCAGATCGAGCTGATCGATCTGGCGGTTGCGTGCGAGGCGCCGGCCACGTTCGCCGGATCCGGCGGCGCGATCGTCGGCGCGTACGCGGATGACGATCACCTGGCCCGCCTGAAGACGGCGCTCGGTTCGGTCGACGCCGTCGTCGTCGCCCTCTGATCCGACCTCTACTCCCAATCGTTCTGTGCGGTTCCGCCCAATCATTCTGTGCGGTTACCCCCCAATCGTTCTGTGCGGTGCACGCCCGATTTCTCGGGCACGGGCCGCACGGATGACCCCGCCCAATCGTTCTGTGCGGTGCACGCCCGGTTTTCCGGGCACGGGCCGCACGGTTCTTCGGTGTGATAGGAAGAGTTAAGCATCAACGAGTGTTCTTTACTGTCACTGGATGCTGACAGAATCGTGTGATGAGCAAAGACAACATGCAACGAGTGCTTACCGTCGCGGCGGAACGATCCGGGTGTTGCACCCGATTCGATCTGATGGATCATGGCCTGCCGTCCACCGTGATCGAGGACTACCGGAAGGCGGGCATCCTCGAGCCGTTGCGATCGGGCGTGTATGTCGTTCCGTGGTTTGTCGACGAGAGAACGCCTCAGTTCGCCGCCCTTGCGTCACTGCCGATGGGTGCCGTTTCCTTTCTGTCGGCCGGTCGGGGATACGACCTCCCCGTGCCCGCCGATGACCAGGGTCTTGGCATCGAGGTGACGGTGCCGATCGGAACCGGTGGTCGTTCGTTTCCGGGAGTGACGGTGCACAGGACCCGGCTACCGTTCGAGGTCGATGTGGTTGAGATCGACGGTCTTCGGACCACATCGCTCGCCCGTACCGTCTTCGACCTGGCGTCCCGTGTTGGTCCGACAAGGCTGCGTCACATCGTGCAGTCGGCGATGATTCACGGTGGTCTCGAAGAGGCGGAGCTCAGAGCCTGCTATCAGACACTGGCCCGACGGGGTGTTCGAGGGATGGCTCGCCTGCGGGTGGTGATGGACGAGCTGTTTCGTGGCGAACCGGTCCCACAATCGATCCTTGAAGCCAAAGTGGAGGCCATGTTGGTCGGGGCGGGGATCACCAGGTTGCGCCGACAGTTCCGTCCGCCCTGGTTCGACGGTGTTCGGGGCACGGTCGACTTCGCCGATCCGGCGGCCCGAGTCGTCCTCGAGGTGGACGGGCGCTCATGGCATTCGACATCGCAGGCCATGGCCGATGACCGACGGCGCGATCGAGCGGCCGCCGCTCACGGGTGGGTGGTTGTTCGAGTCGTCGCGGACGAGGTCGCTCTTCGCCCATCATCGGTGATCGACGAGATTCGTGCGGTGCTGGTGTCGAGAACCTCGAACCGTGCGGCGTAGGCCCCGTTTCCCGGGTGTTGAGCGCACAGGTGGATGGGCCACACGGGTTCTGTGCGCTCTCGGCCCCGTTTCCCGGGTGTTGAGCGCACAGATGGAAGGGGTGTGTGTAGTCTCGGGCCATGGCTGACAGCAACAAGAGCGGTAAGGGTGACATGAACGAGATTCAGGGCTTCGCCGGGCTCGATCTCGATGATGTGAAGAGCGCCGTCGGCGCCGTGGTCGGATCGAGCGATGACGTGGCCGGAGCGGTTCGGTTCGTGGCCGAGTACGGCGACGACATCGTCGATTTCATCCAGCGGCTTCCGGAGCTGCTGTCGTCGACGGCGTCCGCGCTCAGCGAAGCGGCCGACGACGTGGCCGGTGCCGCCGCTTTCCTGACCGGCTCACCGGGGAAGGGCGATGGGGTCAAGGCGGTGGCCAACGTGGCGGGCGAGGCACTCGACACCTGCCGCTCCGAGCTGGCATCGGCTCAGAAGCTGCTCGATTCGGTGTCGAAGCAGTTCGCCAAGCTCCCCATTCCCGACGGCGGGATCGGCGATCGTATCGGCGATGCCGCCGAGCGGTTCGACCGGGTCGGCGACCGTCTGGCCGAGGTGGCCACTCAGCTGCGGAAGATGGGCCTCTCGGTCGACAGGGCCGGCCACGGTCTGGCCCGTACCGCCGACAAGCTCGAAAAGGGTGGCCAGGCGCTGGGTCGTTTCTCGTCGTAGGTTCGGGTGATTCGATGCAGGTGGTTCATCCGAGTCCGGAGATCCCTCAGGGACTGGTCGACAAGATCGTCGCCCAGCGTGGCCGGTTGCATGTCCACGACCGCTTCGACCCGTCCCGGACTGCCCTGATCGTCGTCGACATGGACGTCGGGTCGTGCGCTCGTGAACCCGAATCGACGGCGGCGGCGATCGAGCGGATCAACGCCGTGTCGAGTCCACTCCGGTCGGCGGGCGGAACCGTGGCTTTCGTGACGTCGGAGATCGCCGATCCGGCCGACCTGGCCCGCCGCCTTGGAGACCAGCGGGCGGCGATGTATCAGCGGGAAGCCAGATCGGGAGGCGTCGGCACGATTCTGACCGCGGCGCTCACCACGACCGATCAGGATCTCCGGGCCCGCAAGGCTGGCGCCAGTGCATTCTTTCCGGGTCGGTGCAATCTTCACGAGCAGCTCCAGGTCCGCAGGATCACATCGCTGCTGATCGCCGGGCTGGTCACCAACGTGTGTTGTGAGTCGTCGGCTCGTGATGCCTGCGAGCTCGGATACGAGGTCACCATGGTCTCCGATGCAATGGTCGGGCAGTCATTCGGTCTCCACGAGGCGTCGCTCTCGACCTTCTTCCGGGTGTTCGGTGACGTTCGGCCGGCCTCCGACGTCGTCAGGCTGATCAGCGGGTTCGAGAGGTCTTCATGACGCCACGATAGGGTTATCGAACAGGCGTTCGACTACACTGGTTCGGGATGGAGTCGATCGTCGACAGCGCCCCGAGGGTCAGTGACTCGAACGTGGGCGGCCGGGCAACCGTGTCGGAGCTGCGGGCCCGCCTGGGTCCGGTCTCGCTGATCAGGCAACAGACCGAGAACACAGCCACCCTTCGCTCCCTG
>JAOUGG010000391.1 GCA_029857855.1 Acidimicrobiia bacterium
GAGGGTGTCGGAATAGGTGCGGGGGAGTGCGGTCATGGTCGGTCTCCGGTGTCTAGGCGCGGACGAGGGACTGGGCGATCTCCTCGCCCACCTTGGTGGCGGCTGCGGTCATGATGTCGAGGTTGCCCGAGTAGGGGGGCAGAAAGTCGCCGGCCCCCTCGACCTCGATGAAGATGGCCACCCGGCCGTTGGCCTCGCCGGGCTCCGGCGGGTCGAACTGGGGCTCGGCGGTGAGACGGTAGCCGGGCACGTAGCTTTGAACCTGGGCGGCCACGTCGGTGATCGAATCGGTGATCTTGTCGGTGTCGGCGTCGACCGGGATGGAGCAGAAGATGGTGTCGCGCATGATGAGCGGCGGCTCGGCCGGGTTGAGGATGATGATGGCCTTGCCCCGGGTGGCACCGCCGATCTCCGCGACGGCTCGGGAGGTGGTGCGGGTGAACTCGTCGATGTTCTGCCGGGTTCCCGGTCCGGCCGACTTGGAGGCCACCGTGGCCACGATCTCGGCGTAGTCCACGGGCACGACCCGGGAGACGGCATGCACCATCGGAATCGTGGCCTGACCGCCGCAGGTGACCATGTTGACGTTCATCTCGCCCAGGTGCTCGGTGAGGTTCGCCGGCGGCACCACGAACGGACCCCGGGCCGCCGGGGTCAGGTCGACGGCGCGGATACCGGCCTCCCGGTAACGGGGTGCGTTGCGAACATGGACGTAGGCCGACGTCGCCTCGAACACGATGTGGGGCAACTCGGATTGGGCCAGCAGCCAGTCGACGCCCTCCGCCGAGGCCTCCAGACCGAGATCGGCGGCCCGTTTCAGGCCCTCGGACTCGGGGTCGACGCCGATCATGAAGCGGGGCTCGATGTGGTCGGACCGAAGAAGCTTGTACAGGAGGTCGGTGCCGATGTTGCCGGATCCGACGATGGCGGCCGTGGCTTTTGCCGGGGATGTGGATTCGGTCATGGTTGCTCCAGGTGCGTGGTCACGGTGCCGAGTGGGCCGAAGTCGGCCTCGACACGGTCGCCGGGGCCGATCGGTTTCATGGCTCCCAGCGAGCCGGTCATCAGGACGTCACCGGCGCGCAGGGGGATACCCCGGGCCGACAGCGTGTCGGCCAGCCAGCGGGCGGCGTTGAGTGGGTGGTGCAGGCAGGCCGCCCCGATGCCGGTGGTGGCCTCGGTGCCGTTGATCGACATGGTCATCGGCACCGTCCGCAGGTCGAAGCGGTCGAGCCCGACGGGTCGACCGCCGAGCACGTAGAGGCCGCAGCTCGCGTTGTCGGCCACAGTGTCGACGATCGTGATGTCCCAGTCGGCGATGCGGGAGTCGACGATCTCGATCGACGGCAGGGCGTAGGCGGTGGCGGCGATGATGTCGTTGAACGTGTGGCGCTCCCGGTCGAGGTCACGCTCCAGTACGAGCGCCACCTCGGCCTCGGCCCGGGGCTGGATGAGGCGGCCCGGTTCGATCGGAACCCCGTCGCCGTACTCCATGTCGGCGAACAGGGTGCCGAAGTCGGGCTGGTCGACACCGATCATGTCCATCACGGCCTGGGCCGTCACGCCGATCTTGCGGCCGCAAACCCGTCGCCCGGCGGCGATGTCGGCTTCGGTGTTGAGATCCTGGATGGCGTAGCCGACGTCGATGTCGGAGTCGGTGCCGACGATCGTGCGGATCGGGTCGATCGGGGTCTGCGATTCGGTCGCCTTGCGCAGAGCGAGGGCGGCCTGCTCGATGAGATTCTGATCAACCATCGGCTTCTCCTTTCGACGAGGGTTCGGCCGCCGCCGCCCGTTCGGCCGCCGCCGCCCGTTCGGCTGCGAGCCGTTGTTGTTTGTCGGCCAGCAGCTCGCCGCCGGCCATGTAGTCGACGTTCGACATCTCGGTGATCCAGACTCGCACCGAATCCCGGGGGGCGTCCAGCGTGTCGACGACGGCGTCGGTGATGGCCGCCATCAGTGCCTTCTTCTGTTCGGGACTGCGACCCTGGGCCATATGCACGTTCACGAGTGGCATCGTTGGACTCCTTGTCTCACCCTGGCAGCGTTCAGACGGCCGTGACGGACACGTCGCCAAGCACCGAGTAGCGGGCTGTCGCCGTGGTACCGGCGGTGAACGGTTTGGCGTCGGTGACGGCGCCGGCCAGGATGTGCCAGCCCGCCTCCAGTTTCAGTCCGGCCTGGCCGACGTGGTTCGCCAGGTGGGCGACGCAGGTCGCCGGATCGCCGAGGAGCGCCGCTCCGGTGGCCTCGCCGACCTGCTCGCCGTTGATGTCGAACCAGCATTCGATGGCGGCCAGATCGTGGTCGCGGGGGCCGATGCCGTCGGTGCCGAGCACGACCCGGGCGGCGGAGGTGTTGTCGGCGATGACGTCGGGCAGCGTGAACGAGAAGGCCTCGTAGCGGGAGTCGATGATCTCGATGCCGCCCACCACCTTCGCAGTGGCATCGAGCACGTCGTCGGCGGTCACGCCCGGTCCGGCCAGATCCTGGGCCAGCACGAACACGAGTTCCGGTTCGCAGCGGGGATGGATGAGTTCGGCGAGGTCGATCGTGGCACCGTTGGCGACGACGGTGGAGGCCGGCACCCAGCCGTAGCACGGCTCGCTGACCCCCATCTGCTCCTGCTTGGCCACCGACGTCAGACCGAGTTTCGCACCGGCCAGCGTGTCACCCCGGCCGAGTTGAAGTTCGAGCAGAGCAGCCTGGATGGCGTAGGCATCGGCGATCGACAGCTCGTCGACCTGCTTGGTGATCGCCGGCAGCTCCAGCCGTTCGTCGACGCCGGCAGCGAGGTAGGCGGCCCAGTGGGCATGGTCGATTGCGGTCATGGTTGCTCCGTTCCCGGCGTGTGCCGACGGTTGGCGTACGGTTTTGGTTTACTGGCCCGATGAGCACGGAAGCAACGTCGAGCGAGCTGCGATCGACGCTCGAGACGTTGAGCGACCGAGCGGTACCGGGCACCGAGCCGCTGGCCATCGGATCGTGGTGGCTCCGGGCCTCGCCGTCGACACGATGTGGCTGCAGGTCCGATCCGACAACGAGGTGGCGGTGGCCCTCTACCGGGGAGTCGGGTTCGACAGCGTGCACCGCTACCGGTACCGCATGGCGTCCGACCGGTAGGTCCATCAAGCCTCGGACAGCTTCCGTCGGGTGGCCTCGGCGTCGCGGTGCAGCTGCTTCATGTATTCGGCCTGAGGGCTGTAGCGCATCGACCCGTTGTCGATCCAGTCGGTGGCGAACTCGGCGCCCCGGCCGAACTTGAAACGTTCCAGCGGCAGCTTGATCACGTCGTGCGGCTCGCGCACCACCGAGACGGGCGGGTCCTCGCCCGCCCGGACGGCGTCCATGCAATCCCGGAACATCCGCCGGCAGGCGACCACGCCGACGTCGCTCTTGGTCAGCTTCTCATTGGTGCGATCGGCGACCTTGCCCTGGGTGACCCAGGCCATGATGTCCTGACCCTCGATGTAGTCGACGATGAACGAACCGTCATCACGAATCCACTGGTACTCGTAGTCGACGATCGGAGGATTCTCGGCCAGTTCGGCCCCCTCGGGAGCGTGCACGGTGTAGAACAGCATCCAGGTGTGGGTGTCGTCGACCGGGACCCGGATCTGCATCTGGTAGACGCCGTTGCCGCCGACCCACATCTTGTAGGGGAAGACGAGGGGGTGGCCGATCTTCCAGTCGTCGTCGTCTTCGCTCTGACCTTCCAGCAGGCGGCGTTTGATGATGCCGTGCTCGAAGGCGTCGAACGCCACCTTCTCGTGTTTGTTGCCGCCGAACGAACCGGGCATCGGGGTGCCCTGCTGGTCGGCGATGAACTCGAAGTAGTTCCCGTGCAGGGCCTCGACGTGGTACGGGTCGACGGCGTTCTCCATGATCTGCAGCCAGCTGCAGGGCAGCATCGAGTGGCCGATGTCGCGCACCCCTTCCATCACGTAGGCCTCGTAGCGGGGCAGCTCCGGCGCCGGATCGGGGCCGATGTAGGCCCAGATGAGGCCGCCCATCTCTCGGGCCTGACCCGACGGGATGGCGCAGCTCTCCCGGAACTTGGGTGACGAGTCGGGTTCGGCCAAGATGTCGGTGCAGTTGCCGCCGGTGTCGAATTTCCACCCGTGATAGCCGCAGC
>JAOUGG010000393.1 GCA_029857855.1 Acidimicrobiia bacterium
ATTTATCGTCGCTCACCCCGGTGACGAGGAACGTAGCGACGAGCAGGAGCAGCAGGAACCCGAACCGGTCACGTTGTGCCGACTGCCAGACCTCGAACCGTCGGGGGCTGGGAAACGCGACTCGGAGTAACCTCACTCCCGCCAGCCTAATGGCAGTCGGCCAGTCCGGTCGGCAATGAGCGGCTGGTGCATGGTCGCGGGTCGGTGAGCACGACAGACGGAGCCGAACGCACGGCAGCAGTTCCTCAGTTCGTTCGCAACGGCATGAGCTGCTACCCTCCACGAGGCAATTGACCAAACAGCCACATGGCAGGAGGAAAGCAAATCATGGCAACGTTGACCGTTTGGGGATTCTCGGACGCCGATTCGGCCGAGCGGGTTCGGAGCAAGGTGATCGATCTCCAGAAGCAGGAACTGATCACCATCCATGACGCCGTCGTGGTGACCTGGCCGGCCGACAAGAAGAAGCCGCAGACGAAGCAGGCCGTGTCGACGACCGGCGTGGGAGCCGCAGGAGGTGCCTTCTGGGGCCTGCTGTTCGGCATCATCTTCTTTGTTCCATTCTTCGGGATGGCCATGGGCGCCGCGATGGGCGCGCTGAGTGGATCGATGAAGGACTTCGGCATCAACGATGACTTCATCGACAGTGTCCGGAGCAACGTCACGCCCGGCACGTCGGCGCTGTTCCTGCTTTCGAGTGATGCGGTCATCGATCGCGTCAAGACGGAGCTGGCCGGCGAGGAGATGAACCTCATCAGCACCAACCTGAGCATCGAGGACGAGGAAGCCCTCGCCGAGATGTTCAGCGACTGATCGAGGACCGGTTAGCCGGCCGAGCATGAGTCGCCTCCATCTGGAGCTGCGAATGACCTGAGGTCGCGTTGACATCAGGTGCGGGGTCGGCAATCATGATGTGGCCGATGTCCAGCCGGCGCCATGGCGGCGGCTGGACATCGGTTTCTTGGGTAAGGCAACGCAGCGGTAGCGATCGGTCAACGTGGCCCGCCGCCCTGTCAGCAACAACTCTGAACGAGAAGGAGCACCATGCCAAACAGCAAGCCGAACATACTTGTCCTCTGGGGCGATGACATCGGGATAACGAACCTGAGCTGCTACTCGGATGGCCTCATGGGCTACCGGACCCCCAACATCGACCGCATCGCCGCCGAGGGCGCCCGGTTCACCGACTACTACGGGGAGCAGTCCTGTACCGCCGGCCGTGCGGCGTTCATCACCGGCCAGAATCCCTACCGGACCGGTTTGTCGAAAGTCGGTATGCCCGGTGCAGATCTCGGGATACGCAACGAGGACCCGACCATCGCCACCGCGCTCAAGCAGCAGGGCTATGCGACGGGCCAGTTCGGCAAGAACCACTTCGGGGATCGTGACGAGTTCCTGCCCACGAACCACGGCTTCGACGAATTTTTCGGGAACCTGTATCACCTCAACGCGGAGGAGGAGCCGGAGGATCCCGACTATCCCGACCCAGAGCGCTTCCCCGACTTCCGCAAGAATTTCGGGCCCCGCGGCGTGATCCACAGCTACGCCGACGGCCGGATCGAGGACACCGGTCCGCTGACCAAGAAGCGGATGGAGACGATTGACGACGAGATCATCGAACCGGCTCAGCGGTTCATCGGTGACGCCGTTCAGTCCGAGACCCCGTTCTTCGTGTGGTTCAACACCACGGGCATGCACTTCCGGACCCACATCGCAGATGAGATCCGGGGCCAGGCGGGATACTGGCAGTCGGAATACCACGACGCCATGGTCGAGCACGACAAACGCATCGGCGTCATGTTGGACTACCTCGACGAACTCGGCATCGCCGACGACACCATCGTGCTGTACAGCACCGACAACGGTGTGCACATGAACACCTGGCCCGACGCAGGCATGACGCCGTTCCGGAACGAGAAGAACTCGTGCTGGGAGGGTGCGTTCCGGGTTCCGTCGCTGATCCGCTGGCCCGGCCGGGTCGAGCCGGGAACCGTGTTCAACGACATCATGTCGCACGCCGACTGGTTCCCCACCTTGCTGGCGGCGGCCGGCGAGCCGGACATCGTCGAGAAGCTCAAGGCCGGAACGGAACTCGACGGTACGACCTACCGGGTACATCTCGACGGATACAACCAGACTCCCTATTTGACCGGTGAGGTCGACAAGAGTGCCAGGGACTCCTTCTTCTACGTCTCCGACGACGGCGACTTGATGGCGCTCAGATTCGACAACTGGAAGATCGTCTTTCTGGAGCAGCGGGCCACGGGAACCCTTCGGGTCTGGGCCGAGCCCTTCACCGAGCTTCGGGTCCCGAAGATCTTCAATCTTCGGACTGATCCCTTCGAACGGGCCGACATCACCTCGAACACCTACTACGACTGGCTCATCAGCCACGGCTATCTGCTCGTTCCCGCCCAGGCGTTCGTGATGCAAATGGCCCAGTCGCTCGTCGAGTTCCCGCCGAGGCAGGAAGCGGCGAGCTTCACGGTCGGTGCGATGCTCGAGAAGCTCCAGGCAGGCATCCCAAGCTCGTGACGGAGCGGGGCGCAGCTCGGGCCCCGAGCCGGCACGAAACCATGGTCGCGATCCCCGGTGGCACATTCACCATGGGCTCGGATCGGCATTACCCCGAGGAAGCGCCGGCGCACAAGGTTCGCGTCGACGGGTTCTCGATGAGTCCGGTGCCGGTCACCAACCGGCAGTACGCGGACTTCGTGGCCGCCACCGACTACCGGACGGTGGCCGAGCGGCCTCTGGACCCTGCCGATTTTCCTGGTGCGCCACCCGAGAACCTGGTTCCCGGGTCACTTGTCTTCACCATGACGCCGGGGCCGGTCGACCTTCGCCATCTCAGTCAGTGGTGGACGTGGACCCCCGGGGCCTGCTGGCGCCATCCCGAGGGCCCCGGCAGCACCGTCGACGGCCGCCTCGACCACCCCGTCGTGCACATTGCCTTCGAGGACGCAGAGGCCTACGCCTACTGGGCCGGACAGGAGCTGCCCACCGAGGCGGAGTGGGAGTTCGCGGCCCGCGGTGGTCTGGAGGGCAAGGGCTTCGTGTGGGGCGACGAGGCCGTACCCGGCGGCCGCTACCTTGCCAACTTCTGGCAGGGGGAGTTCCCGTGGCGCAACACCGCAGCCGATGGGTTCGCCGGGACATCACCAGTCGGATCGTTTCCGCCGAACGGATACGGATTGTACGACATGGCCGGCAACGTCTGGGAGTGGACCACCGACTGGTACACCGACCGCCACCCGGCGGAACCAGACAAGCCCTGTTGTGTTCCGACCAACCCCCGTGGGCCCTCGATCGATGCCAGCTACGACCCTGCGCAGCCGCAGTTCCGAATCCCCCGTCGGGTCATCAAGGGCGGTTCCTTCCTCTGCGCCGACGAGTACTGCCAGCGCTACCGGCCGGCCGCTCGGCGCCCTCAGATGATCGATACGGGCATGAGCCACTGCGGATTCCGGACCGTGGTGCGGACAGTCGAGACGACCGGTGACTGAGCCCGTTCTCCCTTCGTGGCGGGACGGCGCTACGAAGGCGGCCGTAGTGGCGTTCCTCGATGAGGCCGACGAGATCCCGCCCGAGCAACGGGTCGCCGTGTTCGACAATGACGGCACGCTCTGGTGCGAGAAACCGCGATACCCGCAGCTCGACTTCTTCGTCTGGGAGCTGCGGCATCAGGTGGAGGAGCGACCGGCGCTGCGAGAGGCGCCCGAATATGAGGCCCTCCTCGAGGGCGATGCGGCGGCGGTGGCGGAAATGGGACTCGAGCGCGTCGCTCTGGCTCTCGTAGCCCTGTTCGAAGGTCAGGAACCCGAGCAGTTCGATGCTCGGGTCAAGGCGTTCTTCGACACGACCCGTCACCCGGACACCGCGTTGCGGTACGACCAGATGGTGTACCAGCCGATGCTCGAGCTCCTGCGGGAGCTGGAGGCGCGCGCCTTCACCAACTGCATCGTCACCGGAGGCGGCACCGAGTTCGTGCGCGCCGTCAGCCGTCGCGTGTACGGGATCGAACCGGAACGGGTGGTCGGCACGCTGGTGACCTACCGGCTCATTCGTCGGAACGGCCGCCCGATTCTCGTGCGGACCGATCGCCCGCAGGGCGAGATCAACGAAGGCGAGG
>JAOUGG010000392.1 GCA_029857855.1 Acidimicrobiia bacterium
CGCGCCGGAACCGATTCGGCGGTTCGCCCGTGGTCTGCAGACGGTGATGGTGATCGAGGAAAAGGGCCCTTCGCTCGAGTGGATGATCAAGGATGTCCTCTACGACATGGTCGACCGTCCGGCCATGGTCACCACCGACGGCGAAGGCCGTCCGCTGTTTCCCCGTCACGGTTTCCTGACCGCCGATCAGATGGTCGGGGGCCTGCGATCGGTGATGGCGACGAGGCTCGGTGATCGCCTCGCCCCGGAGCCCCCCAAACCCAGGGAAAAGGTGCTCATTCCGCTGTCGACCCAGCGCTCGCCCTACTTCTGTTCCGGCTGCCCCCACAACTGGGGGACCAAGGTGCCCGAGGACACCCTGGTCGGTGCCGGTATCGGTTGCAGCGGCATGGCGCTGCTCATGGACGGTGACACGGTCGGCGACATCACCGGAATCACCGCAATGGGGGCCGAGGGAGCTCAGTGGATCGGCATGGAGCCGTTCCTCGACGACGACCACTACATCCAGAATCTGGGAGACGGAACCTTCTTCCACTCCGGTCAGCTCGCCATTCAGGCCGCCATCGCGGCCGGAGCGCACATGACCTACAAGCTCCTGTACAACGGCACCGTCGCCATGACCGGCGGCCAGGATCCCGAGGGACAGGTGGGTGTGCCCGAGATCGTTCGTATCGCCCTGGCCCACGGTGTCACCGACGCCATCATCACCACCGACGACGTCAAGGCCTACGACGGGGTCGATCTGCCGAGCGGCCGCGACGGCAAGCCCGTCCGGGTGTGGGACCGCACCAGGATCGTCGAGGCTCAGCGCTACCTGGCCGCCCTCCCAGGGGTGACACTGCTTGTGCACGACCAGGCGTGCGCCGCTCAGACACGGCGTCTGCGCAAGCGAGGTCTGGTGGCGACGCCGGGCTTCCGGGTTGCGGTGAACCACCGCATCTGTGAGGCCTGCGGCGACTGTGGCGAGGTCAGCAACTGCCTGTCCGTACACTCCATCGACACCGATCTCGGTCCCAAGACCCTCATCGACCAGACGACCTGCAATCTCGATTTCTCCTGCATGGAGGGCGATTGCCCGAGTTTCATGACGGTTTCGGTCGACGAGTCGAAAGGCCGGTCCTCGTCGTCGAAGCGCCGTCTCGGTTTGAAACGATCGGCGGGCGACCAGTGGGATCTGCCGGAGCCGATCGCCGCGTTCGCCGACTCCGACGCCTTCAACGTGCGTTTGGCCGGCATCGGCGGCACCGGAGTGGTCACCGTGGCCCAGATTCTGGCCACCGCGGCCATGCTCGATGGCTGGAACGTTCGGGGTCTCGACCAGACCGGGCTCTCCCAGAAGGCGGGCCCGGTGGTCAGCGACATCCGTCTCGATCGTCGTCAAGCCTCCGACTCGAACCTCCTGGGTCAGGGGGAGGCCGATCTGGTTGTCGGCTTCGATCTCATCGTGGCCGCGTCGGATCGCACCTTGGTCGCGGCGGAGCAGGATCGGACCGTGTTCGTCGCATCGGCCAGCCCCACGCCCACCGGGGAGATGATCGGCCGCCCCGATGTGGAGTATCCCGCGCAGGGCGACCTGGAGAAGCGGGTGGCAGAGTTCAGCCGTCCCGAGCTCAACCGGTACGTCGACGCCGGCGGGCTGACACGTTCCCTGCTGGGCGACGGCGCGGCGGCCAACGTGTTCCTCCTCGGTGTTGCGGTGCAGGCCGGGTTGTTGCCGGTCGGGCGATCGTCGATCGAGCGGGCCATCGACCTCAACGGCGTCGCTGTCGAGGCCAACGTGGCCGCCTTCGAATGGGGACGGCGGTGGGCCGACGATCGATCACGAGTGGAGGCCTTCGCCGGTCAGGGTGCCGGGCCGTCCGTCGACCTCGGCCGGGTCGAGGTGCCATCCCTGCCGTCGGGCCTTGCCACCGAAGTGGCGCGACTCGACGTCGGGCCCGAGCTCGCCGAGCGTGTCGGCTTCCTGGCCGCCGATCTCGTCGCCTATCAGGATGAACAGTACGCTCGCACCTTTGTCCAGTTCGTGGCCTCGATGGTGGTGGCCGAGCAGCGGGTCCGGCAGACGGCCGGTGAGTTCACCCTGGCGGTCGCCGACGGACTGCACAAGCTGATGGCCTACAAGGACGAGTACGAGGTGGCCCGGCTGTTGAACGCCCCCGAGTCCAAGGCCATCGCCGAAGCAGTCGGTGGGCCGGGGGCGAAGGTCACCTGGAAGCTGCATCCGCCGCTGGTGCGGGCTCTCGGGATGGACTCGAAGATTGCGATCGATCAACGGGTCGGTCGACCGATGATGGCCGCCCTGGCCCGGGGTAAGCGCCTTCGGGGTACCGCCCTCGATCCGTTCGGTCGAACGAAGCTGCGGCGGCTGGAGCGATCCCTTATCGGTGAGTACCGCTCGACCCTCGACCGATTGGCGGCCGACCTGTCGGCCGATTCGATCGACGAGGCGACGGCGGTGGCCCGAGCGGCCATGGACGTCAGAGGCTACGAGGACCTGAAACTCGAGCGGGCCGAGGTGTTCCGTTCAGTACTTCGTCATGCCACCGCCCGCTGAGTTGCGGGGCCACATCGAACAGCGGTCGTGAAAAAGGGACGCTGAGACGCCTGAGGCAGGGATGGCAAGGCGGGAATGGGCAAGGAAAGAGGGGCGTGGTCGTGCCGCCGCGCATCGACCACGCCCCGATCGTGACCGGGTCGGCTCCAGACCTCCTGCGATCGAGGAGGTCGAGCGGGCCTGACCGGGCCGTCGAGTAAGTATTCCGCCTGTGTGAAACCCGTCCTAGCAACCGCCGTGGTATCTGCTGGGCTTCACCTCTCAGCGGCAGGGTATCGCTTCCCCGACCCGACGAACAAGCCGGGCGGTATTCTTCATGGACCCTTAAATCAGGCCTCTGGCCAGGAAACGGGCGTGGAGCCGGAAATCAGCAGGATTCTCCGCTGAGATGGTCGGACCACAGTTACTGGGTTGAAACACCGTCGGTGGAGAGAATGTCGCCCTGCGGTCTGATCTCGCCGTCGAGCACGGTCACCCGGGCCGGCGTCGGGTCGACACCACCGAGGTCGGTCGGCAAGCCATAGGGGTTGCCGAGCATCACGCCGACGGCGAGCACGATGGCTCCACCAACGGTCGCGGCGGCAATCAGTAGCTGGGAGTGCGGCGACACGGCTGTCCAGTAAAGCAGATATCCCGGGTTTGTTGGCGGAGACCGGTGAATTGCCCGCTCGAGACGACAAATCAGGGTCTGTTCGGCCGACCTTTCCGCTTGGTCGTCGATGTGGCCGCCTCCGTCGTCGTCGTTCGACGCTCGGTGGTGTCGGTTACGGCGACGAACGCTCGAGGGTCGTCGGTGGCTCGACCAACGACGTGGAGACCGGAGCGCCATCGGTGGACGTGACGTCGTTCCGGAGCAGATCACCCACGCCGATCAGCATGGCCACGCCGATGGCTCCGGTGATGCCGATGACGACCGCCGACGAAGCGAGCCGGCGACGACGGACGGCGAGGAAATGGCCGACGTTGTCGGCCACGACGAACAACCGCGACGGTTCCACCACCGGCATCGAGTGGTCCGTTGGCGCCAGGCCCGGTTGGGCACCACCCTTCGGTTCCTGCGGCCGGTCGGAGATGTCGATGATGGAGCCCAGCACCGGCCGGCGCGCCGCGACGGCGGGAGTGATCGGGAAAGTGGCCTCCGCGTCACGCCAACCGCCTGTGTCGCCCCCCGGATCGGCTTCGCCGACACCGAGCCTGTCGATCAGCTTCTCGACATCTCGTTTCGCCACTGGCGTGACCTCGAAGCCGTCCGAACCGAGCGCCGCATCCGAACCGGTGGTTGCCAGGAGATCGGCGAGAGGTCCTGTGGTCGCACCGTTTGGCGGAGGAGGTCTGTTTTCGAAGTGGACCCGCCCACCGAAGTGGTCGGTTTCCGCATCGAGGTCCCGGTGGGCTGCGACTCCGGGATCGGTAGGATCATCGATCGCAACGGCCGGGACGTCGAACGGCAGGGCGGTAGGGGTGTCGTCGGGATGACGGAGGTCCGGTAGGTCAGGGAGCGAACGAGAGCCCGTGCCATTCGCCTCCACGCCGATGGAGTGGCCGCTCTCCGCCGCCACGAGGGGCTTGGCCAGGAGT
>JAOUGG010000394.1 GCA_029857855.1 Acidimicrobiia bacterium
GCCGCAACGCTGTGGTCGATCCTCGCAGGTCACGCCCCGTTCAAGGAGCCGGGCGAGCAGCCGACGGCGGTGACCGTGTTCGGTCGCGTCTCCATGCATCAGGTCGGAGACCTCCGAGACAGCGTGCCGGGCCCGATCTGCCGGTTCATCGAACGGGCGATGGCCAAGGTGCCGGAGGACCGGCCGGCGACGATGTGTGAATTCCTCGCCGAGCTGCAGGAGGCCCGGGAGGACGCCTACCGCGGTGTCGAGGCGCCCAGGCTGGAGACCAAACCACTGGTTGATCCGGAGCGGGGAGAAGCGGCCGAGGCTTTGTGGACGATCAACGACGCCGGTGCCGTGGACGCCGGTGTCGTCGATGGGGACCTCTCCGTCGATGGGAATCTCTCCGTCGACGGGGACACCGAGGTCGATGGGAACACCGCCGGCACGGACGACTCGATCGTGACGATCGGCGTGCTGCCGAACGAGGTCGCCACCACGGTCGACGCCGTCGCCGATCCCGACAATGCCTCGTCCGGTGGATGGCTGCTCAAGGTCGTCGCCGCGGCTGCGGCGACGGTCGTCCTTCTGTTGCTGGTCTGGTGGCTTCTCGGTGGCGGCAGCGGCTTCGAGCCGGCCGACGACTCCTCGGTTCCGGTCGTTTCCACCGGGTGAGCGGCGGCCGATCGGTTTTGTGGCCGCGGTCGGCGGAATCAGCCGGCGACGGACTCGGACACGTCGGTGACGCAGGAGTCGTCGCCCTGGGCGACCGACGACGAGAGTTCGACCTCCGTGGCCCCGTACAGCGAGCCGAGGAGACCCTTCACCATGCCCCGGTCGACCGCGCAGATCACGGGGTGTTCCACCGCCACATCGCCGAACGGGCAGTGGCCCGACACGATGCGCAACTCCTTGCCGTCGTGTTCGGCGTGAGCGGCGAAACCGTGCGACGAGAGGGCATCGGCCACCACGTGAAGCGCCGAGCGGAATGACCGCTGGGAGTCGGTGCTGTCACCCATCCGTTTGGCCATCTGCCGCCCGAACTCCAGCCCGACCTCCTCGGCCAGTTCGGCGGCCTCGTGATCGGGCAGCCGTGACAACGCCTTGCCCAGCAGGGTGATCAGGATGTCGTCGTGGCCGACGTCGAACTCGAGCATCAGCTCCGGTGCCGTCGCCCGGTAGGTCTTGGCCGGGCGGCCGGCACTGTTGGACGACCGCTGCGAAACCTCGAGATAGCTTCCCCCGGCCAGCTTCTCCAGGTGATGACGGGCGACGTTCGAGTGCAGCCCGACCTCCTTGGCCACCTCGTTGGCGGTCAGCCCGTCGGGGTGTTCCCGGACGAGCAGATAGATGTTGCGCCGCGTCGGGTCGCCGAACGCCGAGGTGATGGCGTTCACCAGGTTGGCGAACTCGGTTGGGTTGAGGGCGCGCTGGACCACACTGGATAGTCTACCCATCACAGGAAGTGCCAAAAATATTGCCGGTCCGCCCCCTGTCCGGCACGAGGAGAACACGTGACGATTACCGAAGATCAGGTTCGAGAGGCCCTCCGGCCGGTCGAGGACCCCGAACTCCACCGCAGCATCGTCGATCTGGGGATGGTTCGTTCGATCGAGGTGTCCGGTGATCCGTCGGATGGTTCGTCGAGCAAGGACCCCGCGGTCCAGATCTCGGTCGGGATCGATCTGACCATCGCCGGTTGCCCGCTTCGGGCCGAAATCGATCGACGGGTCCGCGACGCCGTCACCGGCCTCGGTGCCGTGTCCGAGGTCGTCATCGACTTCGGGGTCATGACCGACGAACAGCGGGAGACGCTCCGCCGTCAACTCCATGGCGATCCCTCCGCAACGGCCGGGTCCCAGCAAGGTCACGGCCATGCCGAAGGTCGCGCCATCCCCTTCGCCGACCCCGACAACCGGACGCGGGTGATTCTCGTCGCCTCAGGCAAGGGTGGTGTCGGCAAGAGTTCGGTGACAACCAACCTCTCGGTGGCGCTGGCCAACCGGGGGCGCTCGGTCGCCATCGTCGACGCCGACGTCTGGGGTTTCTCGATCCCCCGAATGCTGGGTGTCGACCGCGACCCGGTCATCATCGACGAGATGATCGTGCCGCCCGAATCATACGGTGTGCGCTGCATCTCCATGGGTTTCTTCGTCGAGGAAAACCAACCGGTCATCTGGCGGGGACCGATGTTGCACAAGGCACTCGAGCAGTTCCTCACCGACGTGTTCTGGGACGAACCCGACTTCCTCATCGTCGATCTGCCCCCGGGTACCGGCGACATCGCGCTGTCGCTGGCCCAGTTCCTGCCCCGGGCCGAACTGCTGGTGGTCACCACCCCCCAGCCGGCCGCCCAGAAGGTGGCGCAACGGGCCGCCTACATGGCCCACAAGGTCCACATCACCGTCTCGGGCGTCATCGAGAACATGAGCTGGTTCACCGGCGACGACGGCAAACGCTACGAACTGTTCGGGTCCGGCGGCGGTCAGGAACTGGCCGACGATCTCGAGGTTCCCCTGTTGGCCAAGGTGCCGCTGGTACCGGAGCTGCGGGAAGGGGGCGACGACGGCCATCCCATCGCCGCCCGCCCCGAAACCGAGGCGGGACAGGTGTTCGCCGCCCTCGCCGAGCGGGTCGATGTGGAGCTCGCTCCCACCAAGCGCTATCGGTCCGAACTCAAGATCGTCTGATAGGCCCCCGGGCTGCGTCTCGCGGCCGACCGGGTCCGCTAGGTTGTGTCTATGGATCTTCGGATTGGTATTGCTGACAGTCCCCAGGTCGTCGAGATCGAACTTGACGACGACGTCGACCGCGCTGAGGTGAAGTCGAAGGTCGAGGCGTCGCTCAACGAGTCGGAGGTCCTGTGCCTGGTCGACCGCAAGGGTCGCGACTGGCTGATTCCCTCGGGCCGGATCTCGTTCGTCGAGATCGGCACGTCCGACGCCGAGCGTCGGATCGGGTTCGGGGCCTGAGTCCGAGCCGAGCGTCGGCTGCCCGGCTTCGATTCGTAACCGGAAAGGGCGGCGTCGGCAAGACGACGGTCGCCGCCGCGCTGGCGTTGCGGGCCGCCGCCGACGGATTACGGGTGCTTGCCGTCGACACGATGGATAGCGGTGATCTGGCCGCTGCCGTCGATGGCCGGCCTGGGTCGACGGCGCTCCGTCCGGAGATCCTGGGTTTAACCACTCAGGATTCGCTCAATGAGTACGTCCGCCGCTTCCTGAAGGTTCCGATCTCACCGGCCAGCATCGGTCCGTTGAGCCGGGTCTTCGATTTCGTCTCCAATGCCGCCCCCGGCGTCAAGGAGATCCTCACCGTTGGAAAGGTCGGCTACGAGGCCCGCTTTCAGGACTGGGACGAAATCGTGGTCGACGCCCCGGCCTCGGGCCACGTTGTCGAGCTGCTGGCTGCGCCAACCTCGCTGCACGAGTTGATCTCCTCGGGGCCCCTGGTCGGCCAGACGGCGTGGCTCCAGGAGCTGCTGGCCGCACCGACGACCACCGTCTCGGTCGTGGTCACCCCCGAGGAGCTGCCGGTGGCCGAGACCACGATGTTGCTGCGTCGCCTCACCGAGGAGACCGATGTGGCGATCGACGCCCTCATCGTCAACCGGACTCCGCTGCCGGTCGAGGCGGCGGGGATCGCCGAGGCAAAGCGGCTCGTCGACCGCACGGCCGGGTCCGGTGACGCGGCGCTAGGTCTGATCGCAGCGGCCGCCGTCGACCGGGCTCGCGGCGCGGCCCCGTTCGTAGCCGAGTTGGAGGCGTTGGCCGCCGACTACGACCTGCCGGTGTTCACCGTTCTTGAAAACTTCGACGATCCGATCTCGGCGGTCCGGTCCGCACTGCCGGCGGCGGGCGAAGCCCGATGATCGACGCGGTCGACGCCCTGCTGGCCGAGCGTTCGGTGGTGGCCGTGGTCGGCCGGGGCGGTGTCGGCAAGACGACGGTGGCCGCAGCGCTCGGCGTCCGGGCCGCTCAGCATCACGACCGGCGGGTGCTGGTCGTCACGGTCGACCCGGCCCGGCGGCTCGCCGACGCGCTCGGGGTCAACGGCCTCGAAGGCGAAGCCGTGATCGTGCCGGTCGGCGGCGCTGACGGGCGGCTCTGGGTGCTGATGGTGGAGATGAGTTCGGCCTGGGATC
>JAOUGG010000395.1 GCA_029857855.1 Acidimicrobiia bacterium
GGCTCCCATCTGGTCACCATCGAACATGTGTTCGTACCCAATGAAGCTGTCGCACTGATTCGAGCAGCCGATGTGAGCCCGTGTCCGCCCGAGCCGAACGACCCGATATCGCTACGCAGATCGGTTCCATGTTGAACCAGCTGACCACAGCCTGGGACACCGTTGCCCACCATGGTCAACTCGAGCGACAACCTGCGGTTCGATAACACCATCGAAGTCGCATCCGCAGTGTTGGGCCGCAAGACGATCGCCGCCGACGCCTGTCGAGAAACGGTTCGTCGGGCCCGGGTCGGGTGGCCCTGCAGCTCAATCCGGGTTGGCTGAATCGACGAATCCGCTCAAACAGCCGGATTTCACTGTCCGTTTCAGACATAAGCGTCATTATGCAGCAAACCTGTGGTTACCGCTGGATCTTTCCCCCGCCGCTTACCGGTTGCCTGATCAGATCTGTGAGACCTGAACGTTCGGGTAGGGCGCGGCCAGCCTGCCGAGATCACCCGTGTCGCCAGTGACCACCACTCCACCGCCGGCTTCGACGGCGGCGGCGATGCAATGGGCGTCGGCCAGATCCTCCGAGCCAGCCTTGGCCGCACCGAGTACAGCCCCAACGAGGCGGGCGAAGTCACGATCTGTGTCACGAACAGTGAGACCGGTCTCCCGGCTCAAGCAAGAATCCACCACCTGGTTCTGTTTCGGCCCGCGGTAGAGCTCGGCCAAGACAACCGCCGGCACAAGGACGTCGCGTCGAAGCCGACGAGCAGCCTCGAGTGCAGCTCTCGTCTCGGAGAAGCGCTGGCCTTGTTGGCGCGACAAGCTCGATAGCGCCTCAGCGTCCAAAACGAGTGCTCGGCTCACGCCAGCAGGTCCATGTACTTTGCGACCAGGGCCTCATCGGGAGGGCCGTCGATACGCTGGTACTCCTCGAGCATCTCATCGAGTAGGCGTTGCCGGCGCCGCCGGGCGAGCTCGCTCCGCACAGCGTCATTCACTTGCGACGAGAGTGCCTCTCCCCCAGCCTCGAGTTCGGCAACAAGCTCCTCATCGAGGGAGACAGACACCTTCCGCTTAGTGGTGGTCATACCGCAAGCCTACCAAAGTAGGAGTCGGTTGGCCACTTCCATTGCCTGCGGGCCCTTTGCGTCAGAGTCGCCATCTGGCGTTGGCCAGTTTGAAGAGCCGGCCCCTGTGTCGCTCGAACACCTCAGCGCCCGCCAGGTCGTGGTGCTGCCCAATGTCCCAGTCTCTCATACCCTGGCATCGGCGGCGGCGTCACGTACAGCGTCACTCCATGTTGGCCGCCGGCCCGACAACCGCTCTGGCCAGCCATCGCGGCAGGTTCCCTTGGCGGCTGGACCCCGAGCGTCTGGGCCAGTACCTCCAGCTCTTCCCGCTTGGTGACCGGCGTGTCGTCGGTGACGTTGAAGACACCGGTTGGAGCGCCGAGGGCGGCGACGACTGGATGAACGCCTCGACGTCCAGAGCGAGGGCGGTGTCGACCTGGATCGAGGTGGCGACGGCTCGCAGCCGGTCGTTCATGGTCCACGCTTTGCGCTTGGACATCTTGTTCTGCGGCGGGATCGAGGTAGCCATGTGCACGACCACGTCATGTCCATCGACGGCAGCCGACACGGCCAGCTGGTCGAACAAGTCGACCTCGACAGGGCGCGCCCCCTGGCGGCGCAGCCAATCATGGTCGTCGGGATTTCGGGCGACAGCGGTCACCTGGTGCCCGGCTTTCGCGAGTTCGGGGATGGTTTTGGTGGCCCAACGCCGCCAGTTGGGTCAGGGCCGAGGCGACACTGAACTCGTCGAAGGTGGTCAGGTGGTACACGAGGTGCGGAACCCCGAAGAGCACGAAACCAGTCATGACGCCACGCACTGCAGCCCGAGAGTTCGACAAACCGGCCAGGACCGCGATCACGCCCAGACCCGCCAACGACGATCCGAAGTCGCGGGCCAAATGTTCGTTGAAGGGCCCGAGCGTCGAGACCCAACCGGCTTCAGGCACCGGGAAATCATCGTAGAACCGCATTGGCCACACGAACGCCCAACCCCCTGAACCACGGTGGTGACCCCGACCGCGATCGTCCAGCTCCGCACGAGGGCTGAAGTCACAAGCCCATCATCCCGGATAGCGGGCCTCGTTGCTGTCGCTGCTGTTGATGTCATCGGGATTCCTTTCATCATTGCCGATCACCAACAATGACGAGATAGCTCCCACGTCTGTGACAAACCACGTCGACAGATTCAGATGAGGTGAGCATGGATGGCACCGACGGTGGCGGAGGCGACGGGGAGTACGCGCAGAACGCTCGACGACGGCTACCATGCGAGCGTTATGTGCAGAGAAATCACGTGTCCGACCTGCGGTCAACCCGGATGGGCCGGTTGCGGCCGCCATGTCGACCAGGTGCTCGCCCATGTTCCCGAGGACGAACGCTGCTCGTGTGGAGCCGGTGCCGCCAAGTCCGTTTCGTCGGGATCCTGGTTGAGCCGTATCCTGGGCCGCTGAACACACCATTCCGGGGGGCACCTGTGGGGAAATCGACGTGATCGAGGTCAGGGTTCGGCGAGATGTCGACCAGTCGCCCGAGGAGGTGTTCACCGACTGGGCGGACTGGACCAACAATCCGACCTGGCAGAAAGGCATGGTGAGCTGCACCTGGACGAGCGAGCCGCCCCTGCGGGTCGGTTCGACCTACGATCAGGTCGCCCTGGCGAACCCCGCGGCCCGATGAAGTTGTTCGAGCCTCTGGCGCAGAAGATGGTCGAGCGGAACATCAATGCCGACTACGACCGGCTAAAGGCGATGTTCGACGGTAAGGGCGAAGGTCGTCGTGGCTGACGTCTCCGAGACACAACCCGGCGGCCACTCCCCCGTCGATTTCGTCGGTGTTCTCAACCTCGAGGCCCACGGCCCCGACACCTGGATCGGTCAGAGTCCCCGTTACCCCTGGGGCGATCGCATCTACGGCGGCCAGGTCGTCGCTCAGGCGCTGTGGGCGGCGCTCCAAACCGTCGACGAGCGCTACCGCCCCCACTCGTTGCACGCCTACTTCATCCGGCCGGGCGACAGTCGCGAACCGGTGCGGTTCGAGGTGGATCGACTCCGCGACGGACGCAGTTTCTGCACCAGGGCCGTCGTGGCTCGGCAAAGCGGCGGGGCGATCCTTCACTTGTCGACCTCGTTCCAGGTCACCGAGGCCGAGGCCGAGGTGCAGACCGCCCGGATGCCGCTGGTGCCCGACGCCGAGAGTCTACCGACCGATATTGGCGAGTGGCCTTGGATCATGGCCCGCCGCCAACTGCCAAGCTACGCCGGTTCTGGTCAATCCATCGGCTGGGCCCGCATCATCGACGAACTGCCCGACGACCCCCGTATCCACTACTGCGGCCTAGCGTTCACCTCCGATACGTTCCAGTTCTCGGCCGCCCGCAGCATCCACCCCCTGCAGGTTCCACCCGAGCAACACACCGAACGGTTCATGGGTGCCAGCCTCGATCACGCCATCTGGTTCCACCGCCCGTTCCGGGCCGATCACTGGCATCTCTACCACTGGGACTGCCACGGCCTCATCGGCGCCAGGGGCATGACCGTCGGCAACCTGTTCGCTCCCGACGGTTCCCAACTGGCCACCGTCGCGCAGGAGATCCTGCTCCGGGAACGTCGCCCGGGAAACTGAGGTTGTGGGAGCCGTGACATCGACCGGGGTGACGTGGGCGCGCCGCTATCCCATGTTGCGCTGCTGATCAGTCCGATTCGGCGACGGCCGAGGCCAAGATCGACCGGAGTTGCTCCGGCTCGTGAAACCGGCCACTTGCGTCCGGCGGAAAATCGACGACCTCCACCACGGCCGCCAGCCGGATCGGGCCGTAGAGGTGAGGAAATCGGGTGCCGGTCTCGTAGCAGTCCTCGTAGACCACTTTCGTTGTCAGGAGCTCGGTGTCGATGACGAGCAGGACCAGATCATCACGACCGGCGAAACGTTCATTGGCAGGGATAAGGAACTGATCGATGGTCGAGCAGTGAATGAAACCCTCGGCATCGAGCGACGGGTCGCGAAATCCTCCCCTCCCCTCCCTTTCCGCATTCTGCTGCGCTCGCCACGATTCACGG
>JAOUGG010000397.1 GCA_029857855.1 Acidimicrobiia bacterium
ACCAGGAGGTCGGCGTCGACCCGGGAACCGTCGTCGAGCTCCACGGCCTCGACCCGTTTCGGTGAGCCGTGGGTGGCCACCACGGTGCGCCCCGACCGGGCGTCGACGACCCCGGCGAGCTGCACCCCGGCCGACTCGAGGCTCCGCACCGCGGCGTCGCCCGAGGCGTTGGCGGTCAGCACCACCGCCCGATCGCCGGGTTTGACCGAGTAGCGCTCGATCAGCCGACGGGCCGCACCCGACAGCATCACCCCCGGTCGATCGTTGCCCTGGAACACGTAGGGTCGCTCGATCAGGCCGGGAGCGACGACGAGGACTTTGGCCCGCGCCTTGATCAACCGCTCGATGGCGATCGGATGGGACCGTTGGACGATGGCCGTCCAGTTGTCGTCGTGGCGGCCGGTCACCGTCGAGTCGATCAGCACCTCGATGCCGGGATGTTCGGTGACCATGGCGACCAGGTCGGCGGCCACCGTGCGCTCGTCGCTGTCGCCGACGAGCAGATGCCCACCGAGCCGATGATCGTGTTCCACCAGCATCACCCGTGCGCCGAGGTCGGCGGCCGCCAGCGCGGCGGCCATCCCGGCCGGACCGCCGCCGGCCACCACCACGTCCGGGTGGGCGTAACGTTTGTCGTAGTAGCCGTGCGGGGTGTCGAGATCGACGGTGCCGCCGGGCGCGAACGTGGCCAGCACCTTCTCATAGGCCGGCCACAGGCGGGCCGGTTTCATGAACGTCTTGTAGTAGAAGCCGGCGGTCAGGAAGCGGGACACTGCGCCGTTGGCAGCCCGCACATCGAAGTCGAGCGACGGCCACGCGTTCTGGGCCGAGACCGCCATCCCGTCGTCGACCAGGCGGTGGGCGGCTCGCACGTTGGGCTCGTCGCCGACCTGCAGCCGGCAGTTCGGATCCCAGTAGTCGGCGGTCAGGATCCCGCGAGGGCGGTGGTACTTCATCGACCGGGAGAAGATGCGCTCCCCGGCCCCGGCGAGCGCCGAGACGATGGAGTCGCCCCGGAACCCGCTGACCTCGGTGCCGTTCCAGGTGAAACGGACCGGGTCGCTGCGATCGATGAGTTCGCCGGCCCGGGGCGGCAGGCGTCGGCTCATGAGCGAGAGCCTTTCGGGAAGGGGAGCGGCGAGTTGTCGAACTCGTTTGTCACCGTGTCGCGCTCCAGGGTGAAGTAGCGGCGGCAGCCGGATCGGCAGTACCACATCTCTGTCAGCCGACCGGCCGGGTTGTCACGAAGATAGAGGTAGCCGCGCCACGCTTCGGGTTCGACGGCGGTGGGATCGGGGCGGGCCGTTGTCTCGCCGACGTAGCGGAGGTCGGCGGCGTTGCGGGGCCCGCAGTGGGGGCACGGTACGAGCAACATGGTCGGAGGGCGTCCTTTCGGGAGGTCCTGGAGATCGGGGGTGTGATCGGGAGAGTGATCGGGCGGACGGAGCGGTCAGTGGCCGACGGCGGCTGCGCCCTTCTCGCCGACCAGCCGCCCGGCGGCGAACCGGTCGAGGCTGAACGGGGCGATGAGTTTCGGCGTTGCGCCGGTGGCGATGCATTCGGCCATCTGCTCGCCCGACACCGGTCCGGCCTTGAATCCGTAGGTTCCCCAGCCGACGTCGCACAGGAATCCCTCGACGGGGGTGAAGCCCATCACCGGCGAGTAGTCGGGGGTCATGTCGCACAGCCCGGCCCACTGACGCAGCAGCCGCATCCGCGAGATCCCGGGCATCAGTTCGAGCACATGGCCGGCCAGTTCCTCGGTGAAGTCGAGCGAACCCCGCATGTCGTAGGTGGCGAACGGATCGACGGATGCGCCGAACACCAACTCGCCCCGGTCGGTCTGGCTGACATACACGTGCAGCGAGCCGGAGACGACGACGGTCGGCAGGAACACCTTGACCGGCTCGGTCACCGCCGCTTGCAGCGGGTGGGTGGTGATGGGCAGACGCACGCCGGCCATGGCGGCGATCAGCGACGCCCACCCGGCGGTGGCGTTGAGCACGATCGGTGTGGCGATGTCACCTCTGGTCGTTCGCACGCCCGTCACCCGCCCGCCGGGGCCCTTCGCGTCGCCCCCTCCTGACCCGTCGCCCCGGTCCCCGCCGTCACCGCCACGGACGATGATGTCGGTCACCTCGGTGTTCTGGTGGATCTGGACTCCAAGCGCGTCGGCGGCCCGGGCGTAACCCCAGTTGACGGCGTCGTGGCGGATGGTGCCGCCGGGTGGGTGGTAGAGCGCACCGAGGATCGGGTATCGGGTGTTGGGCGAGGTGTCGAGGCTCGGGGTGAGCGCCTTGATCTCATCGGGTCCGATGACGCTCGAGTCGATGCCCTGCAGCTTGTTGACCTCGGCCCGCCACCGCATCGTGCGGAGCGCGCCGTCGGTGTGGGCCAGGGTCAGGTGGCCCCGCTCGGAGAACATCACGTTGATGTTGAGGTCAGCGGCCATGGTGTTGTAGAGGTCGAGCGATCGATCGTAGAAGGCCACACCCTCCGGTGTGAGGTAGTTGGAGCGGACGATGGCGGTGTTGCGACCGGAGCCGCCGCCGCCGACGTAGCCCTTGTCGAGCACGGCGACGTTCGTGATGCCGTGGTTGGCCGCGAGATAGTAGGCGGCAGCCAGACCGTGCACGCCGGCCCCGATGATCACCACGTCATAGCTCGAACGGAGCTCGTGGTCCCGCCACGCCCGAGGCCACGACTCACCGGTGATGCCCCGCTTGATCAGCCCGGCCGCGGAGTAGCGGGCGGGCTTCTTCATCCGAGTCATGGCATCGAAGTATACTTTCGCCTGATTATGGCTGTGAACGACGATCGATCTGGGATCTGACATGAACACAGCTCATGGCAACCCGGCCGCCGACTATCCACTCTCCCTGCTCGCCAGCTTCGACGCCGCGGCCCGGCACGGCAGTTTCACCGTGGCCGCCCGCGAGCTCGGCGTCGGTCAACCGGCGATCAGCCATGCCGTCCGCCGCCTCGAGTCGGAGCTGGGCACACCGCTGTTCATCCGCCTGCATCGCGGCGTCGAGTTGACGGCGTCGGGCCGGTTGCTGGCCGATGCGGTCCGCGCCGGATTGGCCACGATCAACGAAGGCATCGACGACCTGCGGCGCCGCCACCAGTCGGCCGGGCGCACCGTGACCATCGGAACGTCGACGGCCACCGCCGTTCACTGGTTGATACCCCGCCTGGCCCGACTGAAGATGACCTCGCCGTCGATCGAGGTCCAGTGCATCACCAGCGACACCAACTCCTTCGACCCTCATACGCTCGATCTGTTCATCCCGGTGGGTCGCGGTGAGTGGCCCCACCGGGATCGCTGGCCGGTCGCCCGTGAACTCGTCTATCCGATCTGCTCCCCCAAGCTGGCCGAGTCGATCGCCCCGATCCCGGCCCCCGTCGAACGGTTGGCGGAGCTTCCGCTGCTCCATGTCCAGGAGCGTCACCGGTCGAGACTCACCTGGGCCCAATGGTTGGCCGACGTCGGAGCCGGCCTGCCGTCGGACCGGGGGGTGACAATGGCCAACGACTACACCGTTCTGCTCCAGGCCGTCCAGGCCGGGCACGGCGTGGCCCTCGGATGGCACCACATCGTTTCCGAGCTGGTGGCCCGGGGTTCCGTCGTCCGACCGGTCGTCGAGGAGGTCGAGACCGGTCGGCTCATCCACCTGCACGCGCCGCCCGGTTCGTCGCCGTCCCCGCTCGTCGATGCCGTCCGGGAGTGGCTGGTCGACGGATTCAGTCCATCGGAGCCGGAGGGTCGACCGCCGGCTTCGTGATCTCGGCGGGTCTCGTGATGCACGCTCCCCATGATCCGGCCGGACTAGACGCCCTTGGGAGAGATGCCCGGTCACCTTAATCCGCCGGGGGTGCGGGTCGATGTGAACAGTGACTCGAAATCCCTCGAGTCCCGTGCGCGCATCACACCCACTTCTTGAACCAACACCCCTTCGGACGAATGAGGCGGGGCCCGACCGGCCCGACCTCCGATCCCGTTGATGTCGCCCCGAAAGGGGCGGTGTCGATCGGCCGTTTGGCGCGTCGATACGTGCTCGCATTCGTGTACCTGGCCCCGTTCTATCTGGCCTGGCGAACGTCGACCGTCGGCG
>JAOUGG010000396.1 GCA_029857855.1 Acidimicrobiia bacterium
CCAACAACTTCCTCGCCGACGGCGGTGACAACTTCAACACGTTCAAGGAAATCGATCCGGCGGTGCGGGTCGACGGCGGCAACGATCTGCTGGCGCTGATCAACTACCTCGGCACGTTCAGCCCGGTCGATCCTCCGTCGACCGATCGGGCCAACGAGCTCCCCTGATCCAACGCTGATCAACTGAGTTCCTGATCGGGCCCGGTCCTGCTCCCTACGGGAGTGTGGCCGGGCCCGACCGCGCCCTACTCCCGGTCGGTCAGGAACTCGTAGACGGCGGCCTCGCCGATGACCTCGTCGCCGTCGGCCCCATCACCGTCAACACCGAACACGGTGATCGGGCGCCGCTCGTAGCCTGCGCCCTCGAACTCGTCGACCTTGGCGACGTGGCGATCCCACTCATCCGAGACGAGAACCGAAACCGGGATCCGATGGCCGTCGGGATCGGGCACGAAGCCGGGATACCCCTCGTAACTGCTCCACGTCACCTCGAACACATAGCCTCGTATGACGCCCTCGACCCACTTGCCGGGGATGTCGCGCACCAGCCGGTGATTCGACTCCCCGGGCCGCAAGGTCCCGTAGAAGGCGAGCGCATTGTCGAATTGCATCCGGCCAACCTATCGGTCGCCGTGCGACCGGGATGCTAGCGGAACGAGCAGATCTCGCCGGCCCACAACCGGTCGATCGAGGCGTCGTCACCGGTGCCGTTGGCCAAGCCGCCGAAGCCTCCGGCGTTGAACTCGTCACCCAGGGTCGAGTCGGCGAAGAACTCGACGCCGTCGAGCGCGGCGACCGGGGATCCGATGCCGACGTCCTCGATGGTGGTCAGGTCGGATCCGGGCAGCAGCACCCAGGAGAGGAACTGTTCCGTGGCGTCGAAGTCGACCATGAGCGTGTCATCCCAGGTGGCGACTGCGGCCTGGCCGTTCGGACACTCCGACGTGCCCTCGTTCATCTCGTCGGCCGATCCCAGGACCGCTTCCAGGCCGGCGATCACGGCGGCCTGATCGTCGCCGAAGGCGAGGAGTTCCGTTGTGGTGGCGGCCGGATCGAGGATGGTGAGACCGTTGGGATCGAGCGCCAGCCCGGCTTCCAGCATCGCCGTGTCGTCTTCGACCGGTTCCTGGGCCTCGGCAGGGGCGGCGTCGTCGAGTGTCTGTGCGGTCTGGTCGGACTCGTCGGACCCGGGTTCGGTAACGTCGGTCGTGTCGCCCGCCTCGGTGGAGTCGGTCGTGTCGGTCGCGTCGGTCGTGTCGGTCGTGTCGCCCGCCTCGGTGGAGTCGGTCGTGTCGGTCGCGTCGGTGGCATCGTCGGTGCAGGCGGCGGCGAACAGACCGAGCGCCAGCAGCAGCACCAGCGGGACGACCCCGCGGAGAGGGCGACGGACGCGATGAGAGCTTCGGTTGATCTCGGAAGGGTGGCTCATGGGAGGAGTATGACCCGAACGTCCGATACTTATGCATCGGGTCCCACAGCGGGTTTCCTGGATCGGGTTGCCGGCGGGGGAGCCCGGCCGCTTCCCACCTACGCTTCGGAGCATGGATCGCAGTCTTGCCGAAGGTGTCCTCTACACCGACCAGTACCAGCTGACGATGGCCCAGCTCTACCATCGCCGGGGTCTGGCCGAACGGCCCGCCCGGTTCGAGCACTTCTTCCGGCGCTATCCCGACTACGGCCGCCACCAGGCCGGCTACTGCGTCAACGCCGGGGCCGCCTGGCTGGCCGAGTGGATCCGCACCGTCCGGTTCGACGACGCCTCACTCGACCAGCTTCGTGGCCATCACAATCGCGACGGCGAACCGTTGTTCGGCGAGGATTTCCTCGGCTGGCTGTCCGACGTCGGCGACTTCTCCTCACTGCGCATCGAGGCCATCCCCGAGGGCCGGGTCGTGCACCCCAACGTGCCGCTCACCGTGGTCGAGGGCCCGCTCGCCCTGGGTCAGCTCCTGGAGACCTCGCTGCTGAACCACCTCAACTTCCAGACCCTCATCGCCACCAAGGCGTCGCGGGTCGTCGAGGCGGCCAACGGCGGCAACGTGCTCGAGTTCGGCATGCGCCGGGCCGCCGAACGGGGGGCACTGGCCGCCAGCCGGGCTTCGCTGATCGGCGGTGCCGTCGGCTCGTCCAACGTCGGGTTGTCGCATGCGCTCGGCTTCACGCCGGTCGGCACCCACGCCCACTCCCTGGTGCAGGTCTTCATGGCGCTGGGGGAGGGGGAGCTCGGGGCCTTCCGGGCCTACGCCGACCTCTATCCCGACGACTGCCTGCTGCTCGTCGACACCATCAACACCATCGGCTCCGGGATCCCCAACGCCATCACCGTGTTCGACGAACTCCGCTCGAACGGACACGAACCCATCGGCATCCGCCTCGACTCGGGCGACCTCGCCCACCTCGCGGTGCGGGCCTCGGCCATGCTCGACGAAGCCGGGTTCACCGAACCGATCATCGTGCTGTCGTCGAGCCTCGACGAGCTCACCGTCTGGCAGATCCTCAACCAGATCACGATCGAGGCTCCGCAGTACGACCAGGACCCCAACCGTGTCATCGCCCGCCTCGTCTACGGCGCCGGAACCCGCATGGCCACCAGCGACGGTGCGCCCAGCCTCGACGGCGTCTACAAGCTCGTCGCCATCAGCGACGGCGGCGGCACAGGGGAATGGGAGCCCGCCATCAAACTCAGCGACAGCCCGGCCAAGGTCGTCAACCCCGGCCGCAAGAAGGTGTGGCGCATCCACAGCGCCCGAGGCACGGCCACCGTCGACCTTCTCGCGCTGGCCGATGAAACACTCGGCGAGCCGCTCGTGCTCCACCATCCCAGCACCCCGGGGGTCACCCGCACGCTCACCGCCGGGCAGGTCACCGGCCGGGAGGAGCTGCTCGAACCGTTCGACCCGTGGACCGTGGTCGACGAACACGAGGCGGTCGAGGCGGGCCGTCAGCGCCGCAACGCCGACCTCGAACGCCTCGACGTCGGCGTGCGCCGCATCGTCAACCCCCACGTGTACCACGTCTCCCTCAGCGAGGGCGCCTGGCGACTCAAGCACGATGTTATGGCCCGCGTGGACCAGGACTGACGGACCCTCAGTACTCGGGGCGCCAGGTCTGATCGTCGATCAGCACCTCGATCTCGTCGTGGCTGATGGCGTCGTTGGTGAGGCCCACCGACGACACCCCGTCGGCCACCGCCTGCCGGGCCACCGCCGTGGCCACCAGCCGGGCCGCCTCGGCCGCCTGCCCGACCGGGGGCAGCAGCCGGTCCTCGGCGCCGACGACCGCCAGTTCGGCGACCGCTCCTGAAGCCGCGGTGATCATGGCGTCGGTGATTCGGGTCGCGCCGACGGCCAGCGCCCCCAACCCCACCCCGGGGAAGATGTAGACGTTGTTGACCTGAGCGATCTCGTGCACATGGTCACCGCGCCGCACCGGATCGAAGGGGCTGCCGGTGCCGATCAGCGCCCGCCCGTCGGTCCAGGTCAAGACATCGGCGGGGATGGCCTCGGCCCGGGGCGTCGGGTTCGACAGCGGCATGATGATCGGGCGCTCCACACTCTCGGCCATCGCCTGCACCACCTCGGTGGTGAACAGGCCGGGTTGACCCGACACGCCGATCAGAACCTGGGGACCGACGGCCCGGACCACGTCGAGCAGTGAACCGGAGCCCGGCACCTCGCTGCTCGGCCGCAGGTAGCGTCGCTGGAAGTCGTGCAGTTCCCCGACGTCCTCCACCGCATCGTGCAGCAGGCCGTGGCGGTCGACGAGCCAGCACCGGGCCACCGCCTCGGTCTCGCTCAACCCGGCCGAGACGAGGAACCGCACCAGTTCGTCGGCCACGCCCGTCCCGGCGGACCCGGCGCCCACGATCACCACGTGCAGGTCACGGGCCGCCACTCCGGTCCGGCCGAGACCGGCCCGGACCGCGGCCGCGGTCACCGCCGCGGTGCCCTGGATGTCATCGTTGAACGAGGCGATCCGGTCGCGGTGACGGTCGAGGAGACGCCGGGCGTTGGCCTGGGCGAAGTCCTCCCACTGCACGATGGCGTTCGGCAGCCGCTCGGCCACGGCGTCGACGAAGGCGTCGACCAGCTCGTCGTAGTCGGCCCCGCGGATGCG
>JAOUGG010000398.1 GCA_029857855.1 Acidimicrobiia bacterium
GGCGGCGAAATCGAGATCGCCGAATCCGCGGCCAATGCCTTCGCAGACGATCTGGTGGACGAGTGCGGATGCCGGCAGCGGCACCTCCATCTCCCGCCCGGCCCGAAGCCCAAGCTCGAAGTCCTTGCGAAGGAGCGGCCAGGTGAAGGTTGGCTTGTAGTCGAGGTTGACGTAGGCCGGCGTCTTGTAGCGGGTGAACACCGAGCCCATCACGCTGTCGTTCAGGAAGTCGAGGTAGTCGTGGCGACTGACTCCGGCCTTGCCGACGAGAGCGCAGGTTTCGGCCATCGTCTGGGCCACGATGCCGAGCATCAGGTTGTGGCAGATCTTGACCAGGCGGGCCTCGTCACCCTCGCCGACGTAGGTCACCTTCTTCCCGAAGAGATCGAGGTACGGGAGCGCTGTCTCGTATGCGTCCTTGGGTCCCGAGCAGACGACCGTGAGGTTGCCCGATGCGACGACCTTCGGGTTGCCCGAGACCGGGGCGGCCAGTACCGAGGTGCCCAGTTCGGCGGCCCGGGCACTGAGTTCGGAGGAGGTGGTCGGGTCGATTGTCGTGGCGTCGACGATGATCGCCGGACGGTTCTCGCCCGACAGTACCCCACCGGCCTCAACGGTTACGTCCAGCACGTCTTGAGGTCCGCCCACCATCGTGAACACAACGTCCCGATCGCCGAGATCGGTGACGTTGTCGACGACTGTGGCTCCAAGGTCGGCCAGAGGCTCGGCCTTGGATCTTGTTCGGTTGTAGACGGCCAGATCGACTCCGGCGTCGAGGAGACGCCGGGCGATGGCGAATCCCATTCGACCGACGCCGATCCAACCCACCTTGTGGCCAAGGATCTCACCTGACGATGCATCTGACACGTACGGTCCTTTCTGCGTCTGCACGACGGATTGCGGGTCGGCTGGACACGCGGGCAAGCCCTCGAGCCGCCTTCGGCGGTCCTCTTGCCGCGATCTGCAATCGATTGTAGGGCAGCGGTGAGTTCGGCGTCGACCTGCAGCATGACAACGAATGGGCCGTTGCTCCTCGGCCTGGAAAGCGAGGCGCCACGCGCGTTTCAACGAGCGTCACCAGGGGTGAGGTGGTATGGTCTCACCCCTAGGCCGGGCCGCCGAACGGATCGCCCCGGCATACCTCAACAGCCTGTTCTGATTCTGAGCAAAGGGAGATGTTCGATGAACTCGGGGAGAGTATCGATCTGGGTGGCCTTGCTGGCCGCCCTCGCACTGTTGGCCGCGGCGTGCGGCTCGTCCGGCGAGTCCGACGATGCCACGGACACTTCGGACGACACGGCCGAGTCGACGGATGAGACAACCGCCGACACCACTGCCGACGAGGCGGAGGAGACGACCGACGACACCGCCGACGCCGGCGACGCGGAGGCGGCCGGTGAGCCGATCAAGATCGGTGCGCTGACTTCGCTGACCGGGCCGTTCGCCTCCTGGGGCCTGCACGTCGAGGCCGGTATGAAGATGGCGGCCGACGACATCAACGCCGCCGGCGGCGTCGACGGACGCATGATTGAGATCATCTCGGCCGACGACCAGTCCGACGCCGAGGAAGCGGTCGTCCAGTACGAGCGTCTCCTCGAGGAGGGCGTCGTTGCCGTCGCGGGCACGATTTCGAGCGGTGTGGGTGCCGCCACGGCCGGTCTGGCCGAGGAAGCGCAGGTTCCGCTGTTCTTTTCGAAGTCCGGTTCCGATGCACTGCTGACCCAGTCGAGCCGTTACACCTTCCGCACCTGCCTCCCGGCCGGTCCGATGAACGCCATTCCCTGGGGGCAGTACGCCCAGGATCAGGGCTTCACCAAGGTCGGTCAGATCATCGCCGACTACGCATGGGGTCAGTCGTTCAAGACCGCCGCCGAGGGCGTGTTCGGTGAAGCCGGTATCGAACTCAAGACCGAGGTCGCCCCGGTCCCCGAAACCGACTTCACGACCTACCTCCGGAGTCTCGACGAGTTCGGTCCCGAACTGATCCTCGCCACCGGCCACCCGCCGGGCTCGGGTCCGATCCTGGCCCAGGCCGCCGACCTCGGCATCGACGTGAACGTCGCCGGACCCGGTTCGTCGCTCACCGCGGTCATGGAGGCTGCCGGTGACACCGCCGTCGGGCGCTACGCCGATCACAGCTGCGCCGACTACTTCAGCGACGACTACGCCGAACTGGCCACCCGCTACGTGGCCGACACCGGTCTCGGGTTCATGGAGGACGACGCCGTGGCCATGTACGCGGTTGTGAACCTGCTGGCGGAGGCGGTGGCCAGCGTCGGCGACGACCCCGTCGCCATCGCCGAGTACTTGCACGGCGCAAGCTACGACTCGCCCGGCATGGCCTACCCGCTGGAGTGGACCGAGTGGGGCGAGCTGGCTCAGTCGCAGCTCGTGCTGGTCACCGTGACCGCCGGTCCGGCGCCGGAAGGACTGAACGATGCCGGTGATTGGTGGGTGGAGGAACTCTTCACCTCCGATCCGATCCCGCCCTACGAGCCTGCTTCGTAAGACGGGTCACGACGTGACCGCGGCGACAATGGACGGCAATGGCTCCCGTTCTTGAGCTGACCGGCGTCGAAAAACACTTTGGCGGACTCCCGGCGGTCGACGGTATCGACCTGAGGGTCGACGAGGGCGAAATCGTGGCCCTCGTCGGCCCCAACGGGGCCGGCAAGAGCACACTTCTCAAGGCGATCAGCGGTCTCCAAGCGGCGACCAGGGGCAGTATCCGGTTCAACGGTGAGGAGATCGCCAGGTTGCCGACCCATGTCGTGCGCCACCGCGGCATCTCGATGGCGTTGCAGCACCCGCGGGTGTTCGAGTCGATGACGGCCCGCGACAACGTGATGGTGGGGGCCACCTTCGGCTCGACCGATCGCCCCGACGAGGACGAGGCGAGGGAGATGGCCGGCGAGGCATTGGCGTTCGTCGGCCTCGCCGCCTACGCCGATCTACCGGTCGCCGGCCTGAACCTCCACCAGAAGCGCTTTCTGGAGCTTGCCCGAGCCCTGGCCGGCCGCCCCAGGCTGCTTCTGCTCGACGAGGTCATGGCCGGCCTCAACGACACCGAACTCGAAGCGTCGATCGACATGGTCCGCACCGCCCGGGACCGGCGAGGCCTCACCGTGATCTGGGTCGAGCATGTGATGAAGGCGGTGATGAGTCTGGCCGAACGGGTTGTCGTCCTGAACTTCGGCCGCCTGCTGGCCGACGGCGCCCCTACAGAGGTGATGACGAACGCCGAGGTCGTCAAGGCCTACCTCGGTACCTCGATCCATGACGGCGGTGAGGGCGATGGCTGAAACCGACGCCGCAACCGAGGTGCTGCTCGACGTCTCGGGCCTGTGCGCCGGCTACCTGGGCGAGGACGTGATCCACGATGTGAACCTCACCGTTGGACGTGGTGAGGTCGTTACCGTCATCGGCTCCAACGGGGCGGGCAAGAGCACGATGCTCAAGTCGATCTGCCGGTTGCTCGAGTCGTCGGCTGGGAGCGTGCGGTTCGACGGCACGGATCTGGTCGGCATGAAGGCCCACATGGTGGTTCGCGCCGGCCTCGTCTACGTACCGGCCGAACGCCATCTGTTTCCCCACATGGCGGTCTGGGAGAACCTCTATCTCGGCTCCTTCCCGAATCGGCCCGACACCACCCGGCTGGAATTGGTCTACGAGACGTTTCCCCGACTGAAGGAGCGGGCCGGTCAACACGCCGGAACGCTGAGCGGCGGTGAACAGCAGATGCTGGCCGTCGGCCGGGCGCTCATGTCGTCGCCGTCGCTGCTGGTGCTCGACGAACCGACCACCGGACTTTCACCCCTTCTGGCCCAGGAGGCCTACGCCGCCCTCGCCGCCCTCCGACATGACGGCCTGACCATCCTTGTGGCCGAGCAGCAGGTGCCGCTGGCCCTCGATCTGGCCGACCGGGGCTACGTACTCGACCACGGCCGAGTGACCCTCACCGGATCCTCCGAGGAACTGGCGAGCGACCCCGGGGTCCGCCAGGCCTACCTCGGCGTGTGACGGCTCGGAACGGAACGATGAGAGAACAGGGAAGCAAGCAGATGAAGAAACCGGTGGCGGAATGACGGCGGTTCTGTTCGACGGCGTCGTCC
>JAOUGG010000399.1 GCA_029857855.1 Acidimicrobiia bacterium
TCGGTTTCCAACGCCAGCTGGACGCTCTGAGCAAGGGCCGCGACCCCGAAGATCTTGCCGGTGACGACCTGGCGACGCTGACCCAACTCCAGAACGAGGAACTGGAGGTGGCCGGCGTCTTCACCCGCTGCGAAGCCGCTGTGCTCGACCCGGCGATGGAACGGGTCGAGGACGAGTATTTCGGTCGCTGAGCGACCGGCGACGAATCCGGATCCAGCCAGCAGATTCGGCCAACAGATCCAGACACCAATTCAACCAAACACGCTCGTCCACGAGAGGTCGTTCGACAATGTCCCTTCTTCCACATCACCGCTTTCGAGGTCGGGCCACCTTCGTTGCCCTGTTGCTCCTGCTCGCCGCCTGTGGAGGCGACGGCGGAGCAGCCGAATCCTCGGACGGATCCAACGACGCCTCCGACTCCGGTACCGACACGGCCGATCAGTCGGCGTTGGCCTGCGCAGGCACCGGTGAGCTCGATCCGGCCGACTTCGTCGATCCGACACTCGACACCAACCCGTTCCAGCCGCTCAAGCCGGGAACACAGTGGGTCCGAGGGGGCAGCACCCTGGTCGGAGGCCGGGAGGTTCCGTACCAGGTGATTTCCACGGTGAGCGATGTGATCAGAACCATCGACGGTGTTCCGGCCATCGCCATCCTCGACGAATCGGAGGACGCCGGGGAGATCGCCCAGGTCGGGATCGACTACATGGCACTCGACAAGGACGGCAACGTCTGGCTCGTCGGCGGCTACACCGAGGACTTCGAGGGCGGCGAGTTCACCAACAGCGAGGACCACTGGCTCGGCACCTCGGACGGTGCCACGATCGGGGTCCTGACTCCCGCCGACATGACGATGGACACGCCGTTCTGGTGCATTGGGGGCGACTCGGAGGAGGACCCCTCGGTCGGCCTACCGGTGGAGACAGGAGTCAGCGACTGCGTGGCGTTCGGCTGCTTTGACGACATCAGGATCGTTCAGGAGGGGCAGGCCGGCGCACCCGACAACGAATACAAGTACTACTCACCAGGCGTCGGCGTCGTCCGAAACGTCCCGCTCAACGCCAGTCTTCACCAGGACCGGTTCGAGCTGCTCAACTTGATCGAGCTGAGCCCGGATGGCCTGGCCGAGGTGAGCCAGCGGGTTCTCGACCTCGAGGACCACGCACGGGAAGTCGTACCCGAGGTCTATGGAGATACCCCCGTTTCGACGCGGGCGGAAGGCTGATGTGCTTTCATGGGAACCGCTTCACACGCGTTCCGCTCGCTTCTCCAGGAGATCTCATCATGAACTTCCGTCGACCATTCACAAGTCTGCTCATCTGGGCCGGGCTCGTGGTTCTGCTGTCCGCAACCGTCGCCTGTGGTAGTGGCGACACGACGGAGGCTGCGGTGGACGAACAGACAGAAGAGTCGTCCGCATCGGAGTCGCTTGAACGGCCAACCCTGCCCGAGGACACCGATCCCGACATCGCCATGTTCGAAGACTTCGAGGCGGCGACGTTCAGCAATCCAACGGTGATCGACAACGCCTACCTGCCCTACCTGCCGGGCAATCGGATCGTGCTGTCGGGAACAACGGTTGAGGACGGTGAGGAGTTCTCGCACCAGATCCGCTACATCGTCACCGACCTCACCAAGGAGATCCTCGGCGTTCAGACCGTTGTCGTGTGGATCGAGGACTACAGCGACGACGAGCTGGTCGAGGCCGAGATCGCGTTCTTTGCTCAAGACGACGCCGGCAACGTATGGTTCTTCGGTGAACATCCGGAGGAGTACGAGGACGAGGAATTGATTGACGCCCCGACCTGGATTGCGGGCGTCGACGGCGCCTACCCCGGCATCGCGATGTATGCCGACCCCAAACCGGATGTGCCCGCCTACTTCCAGGGGTGGGGACCGGCTGTCGAGTGGAGCGACTTTGCCATCGTCGAGGCGGCCGGCGAGGAGATCTGCATCGAGCTCGGCTGCTTCCCCGACTCGATCACAATCGCCGAGTCGAGCATCGAGGAAGAGGGTATCGCCCAGGTCAAGTCGTACGCACCCGGTGTCGGCAACATCGAGGTGGGCTTCCGGGGCGACGACGCCACGCAGGAGCAGCTGGAGGTCATCGACCACAGCCCGGTGTCCACAGAGGAGCTCGCTTCGTTTGGCGCCTTGGCCAAAGCCCTCGAGGCCAGCGCCTTCGCTGTCAACCCCGACACCTACGGGGAGACGATGCCGATCGAATGACAGCGGCACCAGCCCCGATCCGGCCTCGTCGCTCAGCCGAGGCCGGGGTCCCGGGACGGGAAGGTCGGTCGGCTACAGGTCGCCGGTGATCTGGTGGCGGAGGGCGTCCATCCAGACGTGGGCATCGGCCCACGCGGCTTCGGCCTCGGCCCGGGTGGCCGTCGAACCCTGACCGGCGGTCGGGTAGCTGCCGAGGAACTTGATATCGGCGTGTTTGGCGTGAATGCTGCGCAGGCAATCGGCGGTCAGCTCGTCCGCGATGTGGCCGTCGAAGTCGACGATGAAACAGTATTCGCCGAGGCCGCGCTTGACCGGCCGGGACGAAAGCCGTGACAGGTTGATGCTGCGGGCGGCGAACTGCTGCAGGATCGCCACCAGCGAACCCGGACGATTCTCGCGCTGGCGGAGCACCACGGTGGTCTTGTCGTGGCCGGTCGGCTGGGGCACACCGGAGCGGCCGACGAGCACGAACCGGGTCTGATTGCCCTCGTGATCGGCGATGTCGGTGGCGAGTATGTCGAGGCCGTAGTTCTCGGCGGCGAGGGCCGGGCCGACGGCGGCGAGCCCCCGGGTGGTGGCCGCCGCGGCCGCGGCCTCGGCGGTGGCGTTGGCCGCTTTCACGGGCACGTCGGGCAGCTCCTTGTGGAGGAACTTGCGGCATTGGGCACTGGCCACCGGGTGCGATGACACGACGGTCACGTCGTTCATCGTGGTACCGGGAGCGGCCATCAGGTTGAGTTCGATGTCGAGCACGACCTCCCGCTGGATGACGAGATCGTGGTCGAAGGCAAGGGCGTCGAGGGTGATGTTGACCGTGCCCTCGATGGCGTTCTCGATGGCCACGAAGCCGAGATCGGTCTCGCCGCTGGAGGTGGCGTCGAGCACGTCGACGAACTTCGGAAAGGGCACCAGATCCATCTCGGCAAGGTCATGCTCGGAGCGGAGGGCCTGCTCGGTGAACGTGCCGGACGGCCCGAGGTAGGCGATGCGTTTCGTGGTCACCCCGTTCACTGTATAGAAAGCCCGGCCGGGCGGACGGGTGAAATGGGCCCCGCACCCGCGGGCCACGGGACAATTGCCCGACAAATCGCCAAAAATGTACGGCTAGACTCGGAACTTCGGTGGACCGAGTGTTGGAGGGAGGGTCGGTTCACCGTGTGGACAGTCGGAGGTCCCTCCCGGGCACATCGGGGCGGTCCTCCGGTTGTTCCCGCGCCGAACCGGATCGCGTACCGAACCCGCGATTCCGGCCCGGAGCCCCGGATCATTAGAGTGGAACGATGAACGATCGCCTCTATTTCCGGCAGCTGCTCAGCGGACGGGACTTCGCCACCGACAACTTCATCGCCCAGCAGATGGTCAACTTCACGTACATGATCGGTGACCGGGAGACCGGCGAGGTCGTTCTGGTCGACCCGGCCTACAACGTCGACGATCTCCTGTCCATGGCCGAAGCCGACGGCATGACGGTCACCGGCGTGCTCGGTACCCACTATCACCCGGATCACGTTGGCGGGGAGATGATGGGACACTCTCTGCTCGGGATCGCCGATCTGCTGGAGCGGATCGATGTGCCCGTACACCTGCAGGCCCCGGAGGTCGAGCTGGTCACCAAGGTGACCGGGGTCAGCGCCGACCATCTCGTCGGCCACGCCTCGGGCGACGTGGTGACGGTCGGTTCGATCGACATCGAGCTGATCCACACGCCGGGCCACACCCCCGGCAGCCAGTGCTTCCTGGTCGACAACCGCCTGGTCGCCGGCGACACCCTGTTCCTCGAGGGCTGTGGCCGCACCGACCTCCCGGGCGGCGACCCGAGCGCCCTCTACGACAGCCTCACCCAGAAGCTGGCCAAGGTCCCCGACGACGCCACCCTCTTC
>JAOUGG010000400.1 GCA_029857855.1 Acidimicrobiia bacterium
GCGAAGGCGCCACAACCGAACGCGCTGAGCACGGCGTGACGCACCCCGGCCTCGATCAGAGTCTCCAGTTGGGCCGCGACCCGCCGGCGTGCATCGGCCTCGTCGAAGATCGACCCGCCACGCAAATCCTGCGCCGCAGCCCGTAGCTCGACGAACGGGAAGATCTCGTCCTCGGCCAACCACCGGTAACCGAGGTCCGTGCGGCTCCGATCCTCCGATCCCCGCACACAGGTCCGGGGATGATCGACGTCGAGATAGACCCTTCCGTCGCGTGCACTCAGAGCAACTCCGGCCTCCCGGGCGCCGTGGCCTCGAGGCGCCATCGCTCGAGGTTGGCCAGAGCGGTGGCCCGCAGACGCGACCCATCGGCCTCGAACGCATCCAGCGTCTCCCTGAGCACTGCCCTCCTACGGGCGAGATCAGGGCGGTCGTAACGGCCGCCGGCGAACTCCGACTCGGGTGGCACCCGCCGACCGCGCACGGCTATCGGGATTCGAAGACGGCGTAGGTCGAGGTGGCGGACGCCACCAGGCGATCGTCGTCGTCGACCGTTCGAGCCTCGACGTGCATCAGGCGCCGCCCCGCCGTGACCACCTCGGCGGTGGCGCGGATCGTGCCCGACAGGACAGGGCGGTGGTAGCGGGTCTGGATCTCAACCGTTGCGCACTGCCGGCCGTCGGTGAGCAGCGACGATACCGCGGCCCCCATCGCCGTGTCCATCATGGCGAAGGCAACCGCGCCGTGGACGACACCGTTGGGGTTGACGTGGGCAGGCCCGACCTCGACCGACACCGAACCCGTGCCTTCACCCCGCTCAATCTCCATTCCGAGAAACGCACGAAGCGGAAACTCCGGCGGGCTGCCTGAGTCCGTCAACGGATGACCAGTTCGGCGATCTCCACCGCATTGAGCGCCGCGCCCTTGCGCAGATTGTCGCCCGACAGGAACAACGCCAGCCCGTTCTCCGCCGTTTCGTCGGGGCGGATCCGACCGACGATGGTGGGATCGGCGCCGGCGGCCTTGATCGGAGTGGGAACGTCGTCGAGCACCACGCCTGGCGCCGAGGCCAGAAGTTCGCTGGCCCGCTCGACCGACAGTGGCCGGGCGAAACGGGCGTTGATCGAAAGCGAATGGCCGGTGAAAACCGGCACCCGCACGCAGGTGCCGGACACGGTCAGGTCGGGGATGTCGAGGATCTTGCGCGTCTCGAACCGGAGCTTCTGCTCCTCGCTCGTCTCGCCGGTGCCGTCGTCGACCCCGGACCCGGCCCAGGCCACCACGTTGTAGGCAATCGGCTGGGGAAACGCCGCGGGCTCGCCCACATCGACCGACGTTCCGTCGTGAGTGAGCTGCCGGGCGTCGCCGGCCTTGGCGATCTGGGCGGCGAGCTCCTCGACGCCGCTCAGGCCGGCCCCGGACGTGGCCTGATAGGTCGACACGATCATCGACACCAGGCCGGCCTCGGCGTGGAGCGGCTTGAGGACCGGCATGGCGGCCATGGTGGTGCAGTTGGGGTTGGCGATGATCCCCTTGGGTCGGTCGGCGGCCGCGGCGTCGTTGACTCCGGCCACCACCAGCGGGACCTCGGGATCCATCCGCCAGGCCGACGAGTTGTCGATAACCACTGCACCGGCGGCGGCCACACGCGGGGCGAGTTCCTTCGACGTGCCGCCACCGGCCGAGAACAGGGCGATGTCGAGCCCCGAGTAGTCGGCGATGGCCGCATCCTCGACGGTGATCTCCCGACCGTTCCAGGTGATGGTCCGGCCGGCCGAGCGGGCCGACGCGAACAGACGCAGCTCGCCGACCGGGAACGAACGCTCGGTCAAAATGTCGAGCATCTTGGTGCCGACCTGGCCGGTTGCGCCGACCACCCCGACGTTGACTGATCCGTTGGCCATGGTTGCTTCTCCTGGATTGCGGTTTGCTCTTGGGGAGGTTTCGTCCGGAACCGGAGCCGACCTATGAGTCGAGTCCGTAGGCCGTGTGGAGGAGCTGGACGGCCTCCTCGGCCCGATCCGCGTTGACCACGCAGCTGATGCGGATGGCCGACGTGGAGATCATCTCGATGTTGATGCCGTTGTCGGCCAGCGTCTCGAACATCGTGGCGGCGACGCCCGGGTTCGACTTCATGCCAGCGCCGATCACCGACACCTTGCCGATGTTCGGGTCGAGTGGCATGACCTGACCGCCGATACGGCCGACGATGTCGCCGGCCACGAGCTTGTGGGCCCGGTTGGCGTCCTCGCTCGGCACGGTGAAGGAGATGTCGGTGTTGCCCTGCTCCGACACGTTCTGCACGATCATGTCGACGTTCACGCCGGCCTCGGCCAGGGCCCGGAACAAGGTGGCGGAGATCCCCGGCTTGTCGGGTACGTCGGCCACGGTGATCTTGGACTCGGAAAGGTCATGGGTCACGGCGCGGATGATCGGCTGCTCCATCGGATTCTCCACTGCGAGTTGGCTTGTGTCATCGACCACCAGTGTTCCCGGTTCCCAGGTGAAGGCGGATCGGATGTGAAGGGGGACTTTGTGATTGTGGGCGACCTCGACCGACCGCATGGCCGGCTTCGGGCAGCCGGTGGCGGTCATTTCCAGCAGTTCGTCGAAACTGATCGAACTCATCTTGGTCGCCCGAGGAACGACCCGAGGATCAGCGGTGAACACACCGCTCACGTCGGTGAACAACTCACACGACGCCGCGCCCAGCGCCTTGGCCAGGGCCACAGCCGTCGTGTCCGAGCCGCCACGGCCGAGGAACGTCACGTTCTTCTCCGGCGACACACCCTGCGACCCGGCGATGACGGGCACGACTCCGCTCTCGAGTGATTCCCGAATCCGGAACGGCTTGATCTCGAGGATCTTTGCGTTCTGATGGTTGCCGTCGGTGTTGAAGCCGGCCTGACTCCCGGTGAAGGAAATGGCGGGCACGCCCAGCTCCCCGAGCGCCATGGACATGAGGGCAATCGCCTTCCGTTCGCCCGCTGTGATGAGCATGTCCATCTCCCGCCCGTCGGGCTTCTTCGAGATCTGGGAGGCGATGTGGATCAGATCGTCGGTCTCCTTGCCCATGGCCGACACCACCAGGGCCACCTGATCGCCGCGGCGGCGACAGCGGGCCACGTAGTCGGCCACCGCTCGCATACGATCCGGGTCGGCGACCGACGTGCCTCCGAACTTCTGAACCAGTAACGACACGAGGAATAACGGTAGCGGCCCATCGTCGGGCTGGAACCGGATTTCGGCGGTTGGTGCCCGCATCAGCCGCCTCGTCGCCGACAGAGGTGCCGCATGTGACGTCGGACTCGCCCTCGCGAGCGTTAGATTACACAACCGTGGCTACTGGAAGACGAGAACGTCAGCGGGCCAATCGGGCGCTGAAGCAGGAAATCGAGCAAAAAGTCGAGAAGCATGAGCGGCGGCGACAGGTGGGCTTGACGGCTGCCATCATCGCCATCGCTGTGATGGCCGGTCTCGGCCTGCTCTACGTCGCCACCCGAGGTGGTGACGACGAGGTCGCAACCGATGACCCGGCGACCGAGAAGGTCGCGGAAGAAACCACGACATCGACGATCGCCGGCCCGGTCAGCGCCATCAGCGTGCCCGCGCCCGGCGGCACGATCCAGGGTCCGACGGAATGTCCGTCGGCCGACGGCTCGTCCGAGCGGATCACCACGTTCTCCGAGGCGCCCCCGACCTGTATCGACCCCAGCGCCTCCTACACGGCCACCATCGCCACCACCTCGGGCGACATCACCGTCCAACTCGACGCTGCGGCGGCCCCGGAGACCGTGAACAACTTCGTCGTGCTGTCGCGCTACCACTACTACGACGGCACCCCGTTCCACCGGATCATTCCCGGGTTCGTCATTCAGGGTGGTGACGCCACCGGACCCAGCCCGGGTCTCGGTAACCCCGGTTACCTGATCGCCGAGGAGCCCCCGGCCGAGCCGGCCGACGGTGAGACGGCCTATGAGATCGGGTCGTTCGCCATGGCCAAAGGTCCCGGCCCGAGCGCCACCGGCGCCCAGTTCTTCATCGTGACCGGACCGTCGGGCGAAGCCCTGCCGCCCGAATACTCGCTGTTCGGCCAGGTGACCGAGG